>JAOUJL010000054.1 GCA_029883255.1 Candidatus Bathyarchaeota archaeon
CGCTAAGCCTTAAACTTTTAAGGGTTCTTAACCCGAAAATATTTCCTGCAACGCTACTTAATAGATTGGATATGTTTCCCGGCTCGAAAAGTTCTAGTGGATAAGCTATTTTAGTGCTATTTCCTTCTATGCTAAAGACTCGAGCAGCATGTTTCTCAACATAAGACTTCACGGTTGTGAGTTCCGTCCACGTCCCTATCGAACTTTCGGCAGCGACTCCACCTGACGCCTGTTCCATATTGACGCCTTCTGGCTTGATATAAAACGTGCAAATAACATCTCTTTCTTTGGGTTCATACTTTAAATCTACAAAATCTACATATCTCAAACTGTCTCAAGCCTCTCAATTCTGATTATTGGACCCAACTGTTTAAAGCCTTTAAGCATTCTTTACTCTACTTCCTGATTGAGAGTGAGTTTGATGAAGCTTAGAGCCAGACTTTTAAATATTCAAGCCGGCGGCAGAAGAATAGCCATATTAAACGATGAAACCGCAAGTTACTTAGGCGTGCACTCCTCTGACAGAGTGAAAATAACATATAAAAAAGAACATTTAATCGCTATCGTCAACATAGCCAGCAACTTCCCACGTAACTGTGTGGGGCTCTACGAAGAAATTTCAAGAAAACTTGGAATAAAAGCTGAAGAAGCCGTTGAGGTGAAACTTGCAGAAATACCTGAGGCACTCAGCTATGTGCGAGCAAAAATAGGCGGTAGAAGACTGCGAGAAAACGAAATAAAAATGATAATTAAAGATGTGGTGGAACGGCATCTAAGCGATGTTGAACTCGCATCCTTCGTAACAGCTCTCCACATTCATGGATTAAGCATGGATGAGGTTGAAGGTTTATCAAAGGCGATGGTTGAAACTGGTAGCACCCTAATCCTTGATAGAAGTCCAATTCTCGACAAACACAGTATAGGCGGAATACCAGGCGACAAGGCATCAGTTCTAATTGTGCCAATTATTGCTGCTGCTGGTCTTGTCATACCTAAGACCTCGTCAAGAGCTATCACTTCTCCGGCGGGAACTGCCGATCGAGTTGAAACATTGTGTCCAGTAAATCTGACCATCGAGGAAATAAGGGAGGTGGTGAATAAGACGAACGGTTGCATGGTTTGGGGAGGCGCCTTAGAGTTAGCTCCAGCTGACGATCTTTTCATCCAAGTTGAATATCCACTGGCAATAGACCCTTTGCTCCTTCCATCAATAATGAGCAAGAAAAAAGCCATAGGCGCCACACATGTAGTCATAGATATGCCAACTGGAAGGGGTGCAAAAATAGAAACAATCGGCGAGGCACATGCACTTGCGCACGATTTCATCGATTTGGGGAAACGTTTAGGAATAGAAGTTGAGTGTGCAACAACCTTTGGAGAACAACCTCTCGGATACGCCATAGGTCCAGCGTTAGAAGCAAGGGAAGCGTTGTCTACAATCATGGGAAACGGCCCAGCGGATCTTATAGAAAAAGCAACGAACATCGCAGGCATGCTTCTCGAAATGGTTGGCATTCAAAGTGGAAAACAAAAAGCAGAAGACCTCCTAAAATCAGGAAAAGCGGAAAGAAAGCTCAGAGAAATAATTGAGGCACAGGGTGGAAACCCGAAAATAGAACCGGGAGACATAAAGGTTGGAGACAAAAAAGCAATAACAAGAGCAGACGAGGGCGGCAAAGTCTTATGGATCAACAACAAAAGCATCGCTCAACTCGCCAGAGAAGCAGGTGCTCCAAAAGACAAAGGGTCTGGGGTCATACTGAAAACCAAAATTGGAAGGCATGTCAAAAGGGGCGGAGTTCTTTTTGAGATATACGCTGAAAGAACCACAAAATTGGAAGCTGCCGTAGAATCAGCAAGGAAACTTCAACCGGTAAGATTAAGCAAAAAACCAGAAGAAATAATGCTAATGGATCGAATTCCAGCACGAACTAAGCACAGAAAAACCTTCATACTAGAAAGATAGTGCACGTCGACCAGTATTTTTTTCTAGTTGTATTGGCTTTTGCTACCTAACTATCCTTGAGGAGTCGAAATTGACAACAGAACTTATTAACACGATCTTCGCTCGGCGTAGCATACGTGAATATACTGCATAAGTGATCAGCGAAAAAGACATCAAAACAATGCTGGAAGCTGCTATGGCAGCCCCTTCAGCTTCAAACCGCAAGCCCTGGCACTTCATCGTACTCACCAACCGCAAGATTCTGGATAATCTGGCTAGGGTTCATCCCTATGGCAAGATGCTGTTCAAAGCACCTCTCTGCATAGTCGTATGCGGCGACACAACGATTTAAGCACGCTATTGGGTACAGGATTGCTCTGCGGATACAGAGAACCTCCTCCTAGCTGCAGCTGCATTGGGGCTTGGTGCAGTTTGGCTTGGTGTTCATCCCAGAGAAGAACGCGTCGGTCCTATAAGGAAAGTGCTAAACATCCCGAAGACCATTGTTCCTCTTAACCTGATCTCTATTGGTCATCCAGCGGAAGAAAAAGAACCCCGCACACAATACGACGAGCAGCGAGTGCATCACCAACAATGGTAGCTAATGAGCGAGCAGTTCAAAAAAGTTAGGGAGAAAGAGGAGTTTTCGGGGACATCTACGATTCAGCGATGTGTTTACCAGAACTTTTTCTTCCTAGGCATAGCGATGATTTCCCTGAATTCCATCCCTCTTTCCTTATGAAGGAAGTCATCCGAATGACATGATTTTAATGCCACTGCAGTGTCTGCTCCCTTTCCTGTTCCGGCTATAGAAATTACTTCTTCACTTATTGGTATGGCACCAGCATCGGTCGCCATCATGACTATTTCAGCGGCAACTTTTACACCTTGTGAGAATCTTCTCAAGACATCCTTGATTATGGTGTTCTCGCTGCAGTAGCCAGTGTGGAGTTTTGATATCGATTCAGCTGGAGTGAGGAAAGAATGTGTGCTTGTGATGACAGCTGCTCCTAGTTCTTCCAGTTTCCTTCTGTTCTCGTCCTTGAATTCCGCCATCCCTGCGTATTCAGTTACAACCACAACCTTCATACCAGTACCTTTGAACGCTTCAGCTGCCTTTACACCTGTTGCTCCACTTGCAGTTGCTACCACAACATATTTCACATCAAGGTTTGAGGCCGCCTTTTTCGCCGCTTCTATGGTCTGCTCCGTGTTCTGTTCTCCAAAATCTTCAAAGTAACATACTTCTCTCCTAATCATGCCATTTTCACCAAGTTAATCATCAGAGGATTAGATGGTATTTTGGAATTGGAAATTAAGTCTTTTGCACGCACTCATGAAAAAAAGCGGTTTGCGGGGGATATCTCCATTTTGGGAGGGCTCAAATCTCTCCTAACCTACTATAGATTCACCAGACACGCATACGATCGTTTCCAAAATAATCTGGCATTGATCTCATGATAATCAGAATGTGGGTTCTCTACTTTCAAATAATCGGTACTAGAGTTGTGTAAAACGAGAACTGTAGCTGGGTTGTAAACTTTATCGCACGCTCATCTGCGTTCAGGAAGTTTCGAGTACGTTCCATTCGAAGTTCTATAAACTGCTAATCTTCCAACAGTTTCCCAATTGTCTCCTTCTCTGCGTCTGAGTTGTACAACGATAACTTCTGCTGTCGGATCGGTCTTACCAGACCATATAGTCAAGCCTAGATAATCTTTTTCATTAAGGCGTGTGTAGAATCTTCCTTTTGGCTGAGATGTTGAGGTCAATTTTATCATCATAATTCTTTAAGTGACTCATGTTTTTTTGTTTTTAGGTATTTACGAAGAAAGGATGCATGCACGCACGGAAATCCGATTCCGAGTATTGAAACGAAGACGTTAAAATTTGACCAATCCTTTCTCAGCAATGAAAAAGCACACATCATCCCTGAATTGTCCATCAAGGTGCCTCCTTGCTTCATATTGAACAAACATATAATTTATTTGAAAGGATGCTTTATCATACAGAAAACCAGCAACTTGGTCAGAGAAGATGCAAAAGTTCATCCATAAAGGCGTCCTCATACCAAGAAAGTATGAAGGTCGAGGATTTCATATCCTAGTGAAAAGCAGAAAAATCGATCTTACGCCTGAACAGGAAGAGATGGCCGTTGCATGGGTTAAGAAACTTGGAACAGAATACGTCAACGACCACGTCTTTGTCAGAAACTTTTTTCGAGACTTCTGTAAGGCACTCAACGTAAAAGACAAAGTCTCTGCAGAAGATTTTGACTTCTCTGAGATCAAAAGATATATTGATAGAGAACGCGAAATCAAGCAAAATCTCTCTAAAGAAGCAAAAAAGAAACTCGCTCAGGAACGCAAAGCAATCGGAGAAACAAACAAGGAAAAATATGGACACGCCTTTGTAGACGGCCTCAAAGTTGAAGTGAGCAATTACACGGCTGAACCTTCCTCAATCTTCATGGGTCGTGGTAAGCATCCACTGCGTGGACGATGGAAAAAGGGCCCTGATGAGAAGGATGTCGTCTTGAACCTTTCTCCAGATGCTCCTAGGCCCAAAGGAAACTGGAAAGAGATTATTTGGCAGCCAAATTCGATGTGGGTGGCTAGGTGGAAGGACAAGCTTCGAAACAAAAAGTATAAACACGTCTGGCTTTCTGACGCGTTTCCTCTCAAACAGATGAAAGACATAAGCAAGTTCAACAAGGCTAGAGAGTTAAAAACCAGAATCAATAAAATCCGAAACCACATCACCAATAACCTCAGCGCAAAGGACGTTACGAGACGCAAAGTCGCCACAGTCTGCTACCTAATAGACACATTGAAGCTACGTGTGGGGGATGAAAAGGACAGAGACGAAGCTGATACCGTCGGCGCAACCACTCTCAGACCCAACCACATCAACATTAGCCCAGACGGAAAAGTAGCCTTCGATTTTCTGGGAAAAGACTCGGTAAGATGGCAAAAGACAATATCGCTGTCAAAGCTTGTTGTCGAAAACCTTTCAGAATTCATGGCAGATGCCAACTCAACAGTATTTGATGGCGTCAAATCGAAAGACGCCAATCTCTTCCTCAGCGAAGCCATGCCTGGGTTAACAGCAAAGGTCTTCAGAACATATCATGCCACAGAAGTTGTTACGCGTTCTTTGAAAAAAGCAGATGCTGATAAAGATGATTCTGAGGCGAAGAAAAAATATGTTGCAAAGATGGCCAACCTCCAAGCTGCTATGGTATGCAATCACATACGCAAAATCCCAAAAAGCTGGCAAGCCTCGTTGGACAAGAGAAAGCTGCGGCTAAAGACGCGAAAAACAAAGGGGAAAGAAGCTGTAAAGAAGCTGGAGCATAAAGCAAAAGAGCACACGCAGAAACACGAGGAGAAGCTGAAAAAGTATCAAATGCAGCTCGCAGAAAGAGAAAAACAAGGAAAATCTGCCAAACAGCTGAAAGAACGTACAAAAAAACTAAAGATAAAACACAAGGAGCGCGTGAAAAGGCTTAATGAGCACGTTGAAAACAGAAAACAACGCGACAAAGCTTACATAGAGAAACTGAAATTGCAGATCACGACGCAAGAGGAGACTCGGGACTATAACTTGACCACATCGCTGAAAAGTTACGTTGATCCTCGCACATACTACAAGTGGGGGAAGAAGGTTGATTTTGACTGGAAGCTTTATTATCCTAAGACTCTTCAAAAGAAGTTTTCATGGGTTGAGCTCAACGAAGATAACCCTATTATAACATAGGGATGCGCAATGTAGTAAGTCGCTCCCCAGTGTTTGTGCACGCAAAAATTAACTTACATCACGTTCCTAGTTAGATGAAGGAGTGGTTACGGTGTTGAAATTGGCGAAATCCGATCTTTTGAACCTTATCGATTTCTTCAGGATGTCAGGAGGATTAAAAAGAATCCCAAGATCAGGTTGGGTAGAGATAGGCATAGACTCGCCCGAATCCGTTGCTGATCATACATTCAGAACCGCAATCTTATGCATGATATTTTCAGATTTGGAAGACCTAGACGAGCTGAAAATGCTGCAGATGGCTTTGATCCACGACCTTCCAGAAGTCATAACAGGAGATTTAACGCCGTCAGAAAGGACGAGTATGGCTAAAAGGAGGGAAGAAGATGCCATGAAAGAGCTATTGTGCCTTTTGCCAGAAAGGCAGAGAGTGAAATACGCGAACGTTTGGCGTGAATATGAGGAGTGCAAAACTGCTGAGGCAAGGGCTGTGAGGCAACTAGAAAAGCTTGAAATGGCTCTCCAGGGAAAGGAGTATGAATGTACTGAACTAACAAAGGAGAGTCTAGAAAGATTCTTTAAATCTGCTGAAAAAGCAATAGTCTCTCCAACGATAAAGAGACTTCTCTCATATATCTCGGGCTCACATTTCGAACGAGTTTAATGCCTGGGGCATGTCTCTTTGACATGGTTGATTATCTTCTCAACTTTCTCCTTCTCTTCCAGGGTTAAACCCATCAGCTAGCGCCCTCTTGCTCTTTTGCCATTACCGACCTCGCACGGGATAACGTATATTCCGTTTCTCTTTAACAGTGCCGTCAGAACTCCATCACCCCTGATGAAGTTGCCCGAAGCTTCATCACAGGCTTTCCCAGAACCGCAGGATGGACTCTTGCTTTCCAAGATCGCTTCTTCAATGTTTAATAACTTTACAATTCTCAGAACTTCCGTCGCTCCTCTGACAAAGTTTTCAGTAACATCTTCATTTTTTTCGTTAATCACCTTCGTTTTTCCATCTATAACGTCATATCCATCTCCGTCAACTATTTTTGCTGCAACTCTTGGTGTGGGTAATCCACCTAGCTGTTCCGGACACACTGGAAGTAACTCGCCATTCTCAAAAACTTCAAGAAGATGCCTGTCCAGTTTGTTCTTTCCATCGAACCTGCAATTTATCCCAATTAGGCAGGCACTTACAATTTTCATAACGGTCTGTGAAAACACATGAATGCTATAAATTGTTTTGCTTAGCACACGTATATGAAATTATAAGAAGCAGCAGTTAAAGATTCCATTGAGGAGATTGAATGTACAGGTTTGTTCTATACCATGATAAAGATGCTGCATACGCGAGTGAGATTCGGGTTCTTACGAATTTGTTAGAGAAGATCAACCATAAATGGGAAGTGGATTATCGTGTCGTAGAGGCTGAAAACCTTTCATCTTCTCAAGTCGAGCGGTTGAAGGAGGAGATTCGTAACACTGTGCCTCAGCTCAGAGGAAAAATCGTCAGCTCAAGAAAAAAAATCTTACCCTTATCGAAAAGCAAAAATCCCAATTTAACGAACACTCCAATCCTTCTCTTATATCACAACGAAAGGCCGATCAACGTTTTTCCCCATCTTCTCGGAACAGCTTACATTGACATCAAGAGTTCATTAGAAAGTATCGTAAAGAACGGCCCTAGGGCACACCTTGCCGCGAGAGGCTTGTTGGAAAATCCTATTCAAAAAATTCTGGCTGACGATCCATCAACTCTTGAAGATGGAATGAAGTTCACCGACGTAGATGTCGAGGTGGAATCAGGAGTTATAGATATTCTTCTTCAAGACGCGGAAAACAAGTTTGTTGTAGTAGAAATTGAAACCCATGCTAGAGAGGCTGCAGTGGCTCAGGTGTGCAGATTAGCGGCAAGTTATTGCTCAACCAATAAGGTTTCTTCAGATGCCATTAGGAAGGCGATAGTGTGTCAACAATACGATGAAAATGTCGTGAAGTCTTGCGAAGGTGCCGATGTTGAACTTTACAGCGTTTGTGTGAGAAGAGTTGTCTGAAACATCTTGATCTAGATTATGACTTTATGTCTTCCCGTCTCACTTTTCCCAAGTTGACAACCAAATCTCTCGCGTTCTTCAAGTCTTCTAAGTACATAAACTCGTCTTTCCCATGATAGCAAGTATCGGTTCTTATAGGCCCAAAACAGACAACAGGTATGTTATGTTTTGCAAAGAAGTTCCCATCATTTCCGCCCAATTCCCCGGCCATTGACAAACTTGTTCCCAGAGTTTTTTCAATCATCCTTGAAACTGTTTTTACAAATACAAGATCAGGCGAGGTTAGGTAACCAGAGAACTTGTTTGTAATTTGCAGGCTTGCGTTGCATGCACATTTCTTTTTTGCAGAATCGAAAAACGTGATGAGCCCTTTTTCTGCCTCCGCTACAGATTCTTCAGGGAGCAAACGACGGTCGAAACGTATTTCACAAGTTCCTGGTATGATGTTCTCTGTTTCCCCTGCCTTAATCATCGTCACACTAAATCTTCCCCAAACGCGGTCTCTTGGAGAATCAGGAGGCGCTTTAAGTATGGAATTCTTCCTCTCCACCTCTTGTTTGTAAGATTTGAACTCCGAAATGAGCCGCAAAGCCTCATCGATAGCGTTTTTAGCTTTAAACGGATAACCCGCGTGCCCTTGTTTTCCCTCTACAAGGATTTTCGCCCAGATTATGCCGCTTGCCCCTAGAAAAAGGCTTTCAGAGCCAGCATCCAATACCAAAGCTGCGTCGCCTCTCACTCCGCAGTCGCTAACGACGTAGTCTATGCCGTATGTTCCGCCTATTTCCTCATCCACACTCGCGAGCAACTTGATATTAATGTCCAAATCTTCATTTTTCACCAATTGGCGCATTGCACCGAGAGCTGCCGCTATCCCAGATTTGTTGTCTGCTGCGCCTCGGCCATACGCTTTTCCATCCTCAATGGTTAATTTGAATGGAGGATGCTTCCACCCTTCACCCGGG
>JAOUJL010000055.1 GCA_029883255.1 Candidatus Bathyarchaeota archaeon
TTGCGGCGCGCGGCAAGCGATAAATTTTGATCAGAAAGCTGAGGAAATCGAACTTGAAGTAGGAACAATTATCACCGCAACGGGATTTGACATTTACCTACCATATGACGACAGCCTGTATGGCTACGGAAAGTATGACAACGTTATCACGGCGTTGGAATTAGAGAGATTGATTTTGGCGGCTGGTCCAACTGGTGGGAAAGTTGTGCGAGCTTCTGATGGAAAGAAGCCAAAGACCGTGATATTCATTCAATGCGTGGGTTCAAGGGACGTAAACAAGTACGAATATTGCTCAGGCTTCTGCTGCATGTACTCGCTGAAACACGCCGTTCAGCTTAAGGAGAAATACAAGGACGATGTGGAGGTATATATTCTCTACATGGACATGCGCACCCACTTCAAGGGCTACGAGGAATTCTATCGAAGAGCCCGCGAGCTGGGAGTCAACTTCATTCGAGGGAGAGCCGTACATATTCTTGAGGATCCAGAGACGAAAAACCTAACCGTACGCGCAGAGGACATGACACTCGGTGAACCAATTGAACTAAAAGCAGAGCTTGTGGTTCTGGCCACCGCCGCTATTCCCACAAAGGGAACCGATGAAATGGCGAGAATCTTGAGCGTTACACGAGGAGCTGACGGGTTCTTCATGGAAAGTCACCCGAAACTCAAACCAATTGACACTGCTGTGGACGGAGTCTTCTTAGCAGGTGCTTGTCAAGGGCTAAAAGACATACCCTACTCCGTATCTCAGGGAAGCGGAGCCGCATCACGAGCCGCGACCATACTTTCTAAGCCCACATGGAAGATTGAACCCATCGTCGCCGTGGTGGACCCTGACAAGTGTCGCAACATCAAGGTGAAGTGTGGTATTTGTGCAAGAAAATGCCCGTATGGAGCTATAAAGGCCCCAGAAGGAGAACCAGCTGAAGTTACAACGGCCATGTGTCACGGCTGCGGCACATGCGTTGCCGAATGTCCATCTGACGCCATCACTCAGATGCATTTCACGGATGCACAGATTTTTGCGCAGATTCGAGCTGCTTTGGAGGAGAATCCTGAGGATAAAATACTTGGTTTTCTGTGCAACTGGTGCAGTTATGCGGGTGCTGACTTGGCGGGTACGAGTCGTTTTGAGTATCCACCTAATCTGCGGGCTGTCCGAGTAATGTGTTCCGGGCGTGTGGACCGAGACTTTGTTATGGAAGCGCTTAGGCTCGGCGCCGGCATGGTGTTGGTAGCCGCCTGCCATCTGCCATACGACTGCCATTATATTTCGGGAAACGTTGCGATGAAAACTAGGATGGAAGCGTTGGCGAAAATGCTTGAAAAACTTGGGCTCAGTCCAGAAAGATTCAGAGTTGAATATGTATCCGCTGCAGAAGGAGTGAAGTTCGCGGAACTCAACAAAGAGATGACTGAACAGCTGAAGTCACTGGGAAAAGCGAAAATTAAGGCTGAAAATGAAAAACTGCGACCAATGCTAGAAAAGATGCTTTCACGGAAAAAAGCGTAGTCGCACTCATCTTCTGTCACGATTAATCGTTTGGAAAGTGTGTGCAAATGGGTGTTTGGAGGCTTCTTGAGCTAGAAGTGAAGGATGCGTTTACCAATATGGCTGTTGACGAAGCCGTCCTATCAGCTAGAATATCGAATACGGTGCCAAACACTCTGCGTTTTTACAGATGGAAACCTTCAGCAGTGTCCGTTGGACGTTTTCAAGACGTTTTCAACGAGGTCTATGTGGAAAACTGTCGAAAGCATGAAGTGGACATCGTGAGAAGAATCACGGGTGGAGGAGCCGTGTACCATGATCACGTTGGAGAGATAACCTACAGCGTGGTCGTAAAAGAGAGTGATCTAGGGCTTAGGGATGTAGCTTCTACTTATGACATGATATGCAAGGGGCTGATCGAAGCAGCCAAAATATTGGGAATTTCCGCTGACTTCAACGCAGGGGACCCAAAAAAATGTCCAAACGTTACTATAAATAGAAGAAAAATCTCTGGTAGTGCTCAATCCCGCAAGAAGGGGGTACTGCTTCAACATGGAACGTTTCTGTTAGACACGAATCTTGAGAAGATGTTTACGTTCCTCAGAGTTCCGTGGGCTAGAACTTGTTTGGAAGTGATACCTATAGCTGAGAAACGGTTAACATCGGTAAAAGAAGAACTTGGAACAAGCATATCGATAAAAGAGGCACAAAATGCTTTGGTTCAAGGCTTTCAGAAAACGTTTAGAGTACAGCCTGTGGAAGGGAGGCTGACAAGCTACGAACAAAAACTCGCCGAAAAACTTCGTAGAGAAAAGTTTGTCACAGACTGTTGGAACTTTGAAGGCAAAATGTCCTAACAGAGCTTATGCGCCAATTACAAAGACAAGCTTGGAATTAGCTAGAGTCCTATTAAAGCGTAGGCAACTATCAAAGGAGCGAACAATGACGCGATCTGAGATATTACTGTTACCAAAGTGTTCAAAGAGGGGCCCGCTGTGTCTTTGAATGGGTCACCAACTGTGTCTCCAATTACTGCTGCTTTGTGAGCGTCTGAGCCTTTACCGCCATAGTGTCCGTCTTCCACGTATTTTTTTGCGTTGTCCCACATTCCACCCGAATTAGCCATCAGTATCGCAAGCAGGAATCCGCTGAATATGCTTCCAGCGAGGTATCCTGCAAGAGCCTGGATGCCACAGATGAAGCCTACACCTAAGGTGATTAGAATCGACATCGTAATTAGAGGAAGTAATGCCTTTAGAGCCGCCTTTGTTGCAATGTCTACGCAAGATGCATAGTCCGGCTTTACTCCTTTCTTACCTTCTTTTAGACCTGGGATTTCTCTGAATTGTCTTCTGATTTCCTCAATCATTACGGAAGAGTTCTTCGAAACGGCAAGAATACACATAGCTGAAAATAAACATGGAACAGTGATGCCTATTAATACCCCAAGCATAACAAGTGGATTCATTAGGTCAAAAACAATCAGTTCGCCGAGTAGATCCTTAACTATTTGCTGATACGTCGCAAGCAATGCAAGGGCTGTCAATCCTGCAGCTCCTATTGCAAATCCTTTCGATATGGCTTTAGTCGTGTTGCCGGCTGCATCGAGTTTATCTGTTATTTTGATTACTTCGTCTCCCAATCCAGATTGTTCAGCAATTCCCTTTGCATTATCACCTATAGGTCCATAGGCATCGCCGGCGACTATTGTTCCCACAATGGATAACATGCCAAGAGCGCTCATGCCAACCCCGTATACTCCAGCTAAAAAGTACCCAAGTGCAGACGCTATGGCTATTCCGAGAAGTGGCGGAAACACGCTTATCAAACCGTACGAGAAGCCTGTTAGTATGTTTATGGCTGCTCCCGTCTTTGACGACTCTGCAGTCGTTCTGGCAGGGGGCCTGTTTATGGAAGTGTAGTAGTCTGATGTGATGCCAATGACAACTCCTGCTATCAATCCGACTACAGTTGCGCCCCATATTTCATAGTCAACTTGGAGATAGACTGTTGCAGCAAGTGTTAAGACGCCAAAGAGTAAGCAGGTTATATATGTCCCTAGGTTGAGAGCTTTTCCTGGATCTCCTCTTTTGCCAACTCTTACAACAGTTACACCGATAATGGAAGCAATAATTCCCAAACCGGCGAATATAAGGGGCATATTCATTTCCATTAATCCTAAAGAACTGCCTAGTATCATTGCTGCCATTACACAAGCAACGTAAGAGTCGAACAGGTCTGCTCCCATCCCTGCGACATCACCAACATTATCCCCGACATTATCAGCTATAACAGCTGGGTTTCTTGGGTCATCCTCTGGTATGCCAATCTCCACTTTACCCACAAGGTCAGCGCTCACATCAGCAGTTTTGGTGTAGATGCCGCCACCGGCCTTTGCAAACAAAGTCAATGTGCTTGCCCCAATGCTATAGCCAAGGACTATCTCCGGATTACCCGTAATACCATAAACAATGCTTATTCCTAACAAAGCTAATCCTACAACCGACAAACCCATTACAGCTCCGCCGCGGAACGATATTGGAAATGCCTTGTTTAAGCCCTTTTTAGCCGCGTTAGCCGTTCTGACATTTGCTTTGAGCGCAACGTCCATGCCGAAAAAACCAGCTAAAGCAGAGGAAAATGAACCAAACAGGTATGCCAATGCCAAACTAATATTCTTAATTTTGGTTTCAGTAATCCAAATAGGTTCTGGGACGAAAATCCCCAGCAATACAGCAACAACTACAGCGAAGATTGCAAGAGTCGTGTATTCTCTTTTCAGAAAAGCGTTTGCACCCTCCTTTATTGCACCAGAAATTTCTTGCATTCTATTGGTTCCGGCGTCCTGTTTTTTCACATAGAAATATAGGTACAGTGCAACGAAAAGCGAGATTAACGCTGAGATCGGAGCTATCAACCACTCTTCCATTTCTCATCAACCCGTAATTTTAAAGTCTAAACACCTGAATTTTAGGCTGTTTACGAGTTGTAGACTGTTTCATAAGCTGTTTTATAACTTTAATGGTCAAATACTTCATTGTGAAATGGAAAAGGATAAAAGATTAACAAAGAGTTTTCTACATCAAGAGAAAAAGGGGGTGAGGGCAAACGCAGAAACTCTGGCACAGCATGAAAGTCGACGAAGTTTTGCAAGCACTTGATGCTAAAGTAGAAGGTTTAAGCCAAGAAGAGGCGCAAAAGCGTTTACAAGAGTTTGGACTTAACGAATTAAAGAAGGAAAAGCGAAAATCTCCTATTAGACTTTTCTTTGAACAGTTCACAGACATATTGATTATAATATTGTTAATTGCCACGTTGCTTTCATTCGCTGTAGGAGAAGTCTACGATGCAATAGTTATAATAGCGATAGTCATCGCATGTGCAGTTTTAGGCTTCACGCAAGAGTACAAGGCGGAAAAAGCTTTAGAAGCTCTAAAAAAGATGACCGCTCCGACAGCCACGGTTTTACGTGACGGAAAACAATTACAGCTTCAAACTCAGAATGTTGTACCTGGCGACATTCTCTTATTGTACACCGGAGACAAGGTGTCCGCGGACGCTAGGCTTATTGAAGCTATGAACATGAAAACGGATGAGGCTCCATTAACAGGCGAATCCACCCCTGTAAACAAGGACGTTAAGCCTTTACATGAAGAAACTCCCGTTTCTGATAGACGCAACGTAGTATTTACTGGCACAGTTGTTGTTTATGGACGCGGCAAAGCAGTTGTCACATCAACGGGAATGAGTACAGAGTTTGGAAAAATCGCTAAAATGGTTCAAGTAACCGAAGAGGAAGAAACGCCGCTTGAGAGAAGAATGGCTCATGTTGGGAAATGGCTTGGAATACTCTCAGTTGCAGTCTGCCTTTTTGTAGGAGTTTTGGGCATTATAAGAGGACGCGAAATTCCAGAAATGGTTTTGTGGGGTATAAGCCTTGCAGTAGCCGCTGTTCCAGAAGCGTTACCAGCGGTAGTGACGGGCGCGCTTGCGGTGGGCATGTATCGGATGGCTAGAGAAAACTCCATAGTCCGAAGGCTTCCAGCAGTTGAAACTCTGGGCTGCACAAGCGTCATATGTTCAGACAAAACCGGAACAATGACCAAGGGTGAAATGACTGTGCAGAGAATCTACGTAAACGGCAAATCTTTGAAGATCACGGGCGTCGGCTACGAACCGCAAGGAGAATTCCTCTTTGAAGACAAAAAACTCAACCCAACCAAAGAAAAAGAGCTTCACGCACTCTTAAAAGCTGCAACTTTATGCAACGACGCGAAACTGGAGAAGGAAGAGGGAAAGTGGATGGTGAAAGGTGACCCAACAGAAGGAGCATTAGTGGTTACTGCTGCCAAGGCAGCTTTGTGGAAACAAGAAATTGAAAAAGAAGAACCACGAATAAACGAAATCCCGTTTTCTTCGGAAAGAAAACGCATGACTACAATTCACGAAGCACATGGCAAAAGCAAAATAGCTTACATGAAAGGCGCTCCAGAAATCGTTTTAGAAAAATGTAAGAAAGTTTACACTAATGGAAAAGCGCATAAATTAACTGATGAAATACGCAGGGAAATATTGGTAGTAATTGAAGCCATGGCAATACAAGCGTTAAGAAATCTGGGCTTCGCGTACAAGGAACTGCCAGAATTTACAACTTCATTAAATGAAGAAGACGAAAAGGACTTTGTTTTCCTTGGGATAATGGGAATGATTGACCCCCCACGAGAAGAAGTGAAAGAAGCAATCTACATGTGTAGAAAAGCCGGAATCAAAGTTGTTATGGTTACTGGCGACCACAAATTGACAGCCGTGGCAGTAGCGAAAGAACTGAACCTAGTAGGTGAAAGTGAAAAGGAAGAAGGCAGAGTGTTAACTGGAGCAGAATTGGATAAGCTCAGCGACGAAGAATTTGAGAAAGTCGTTGAAAACGTTGTGATTTATGCAAGGGTTTCGCCGGAACACAAAGTTCGAATAGTTAAGGCTCTAAGGAAAAAAGGTTACATCTGCGCCATGACAGGCGACGGTGTAAATGATGCACCAGCTTTAAAGAGGGCTGATATAGGCGTAGCGATGGGAATAACTGGAACGGAAGTTACGAAAGAGGCGTCAGACATGGTTTTGGCAGATGACAACTTTGCAACAATTGTAAGAGCAATCAAAGAAGGACGCGAAATCTACGACAACATCAAGAAGTACCTAACGTATCTGCTTCGTTGCAACATCATGGAGATACTTGTGATGTTCATAATTATGATGATTGCTCCAGAACCGTTATTCGAGATGCCTTCAGATATGGTGCCACCAGCTATAGCTCTTACAACGATTCAGATTCTTTGGGTAAATCTAACAACAGACGGTTTACCAGCCCTAGCCTTGGGTGTAGACCCGGGTGATCCAGACCTAATGGAGAGAAAACCAAGAGACCCAAAGGAAAGTATTTTCACACGGGACGTGAAGATATACTTATCTGCAGTTCCGGTGCTGATGACTGTTCTTCTCTTAGGTGGATATCTCTTTTATCAACCTTGGGTAAGCAAGGATAGCTTGATAGAAGCACGTACACAGCTCTTTACAGCTTTAATTTTAATGGAACTGGTTAACGCCGTAAATGCACGTTCACTCAAATACACAGTCTTTAAGGTGGGTCCGTTTAAGAACAAGTTCCTCTGGATTGCAATACTTTCCTCATTAGGCTTACAGCTGATGGTGCTTTACACACCAGCACTTCACAGCCTATTCGACGTAACATATCCAGGGCTGTTCGACTGGGCCGTAGCCATTGCTTTCACTTTAATAGTGTTCTTCAGCATAGAAATCGGCAAGTACATAGGAAGCAGAAAATCGGGGTCATAGCTGTCTTTTCACCTAAGTGAGCGGAGCATGTCGGTTCTGTGGTTTGTAGAATTTATCTGTTAGTACCGAACCAATCTGATATCTTCTTATCCTTTTCTATTTCAAACTCAATATTCATTGGTTTGAACGTCTGACCTAAGGCTGTTCTGAGGTTTCGAACGTAATCATTAACGTTTACTTCTGACAAGCTTTTCACATGGGCTGTGGGTTTCACGGTGAATTTTTTGCCCCTATAGTTAAACGGGTTGACTTTTACGAATGAAACTGTGTCTCTCTTGCTTACGCCCACCCCAGTGTCGATGAGTTGAACGGCACACTGGTATGGCTGATGTAACGCTTCCTCCAATCTAACCTTTTGTTTCGGATCAAAATAAAGCTGCACCGAATACTCCAAGTCTTTGAGTTCAAATTTTCTTTGTCCCAAATCCTTAATTGCTTTCTGAACAATTGCTGCGATTTTTTTCTTTGCCAACTCATAATCTCCTAGATTTTTCACGTGGCTTAGTTCTTTAACGCAGTTTCGAAACACTCTTAGAAAAAACTCGGGTGAATTGGATTTGATTACTGTTAGGCCTTTAATGTCTGGTGTTCCATCTTTTAAGATGCCGAAATACGCCTTTTTGGCTTCAGACAACACGCAGAGTGAGTACTCTTTTTCAACAGCTAAATCTAGTCGAAGCTTCTCCTTCACGGTTTTGACTAACCATTTCACTTCTTCCTGAGAGGGGTCGTCTAAGAATATAGAATCCGTGTCTCCGTAGGTTGGGTGTAAGCCATGTTCTTCAGCCATGTTCCACGTCGTTTGAAGAGCGTAACGCCCGTAGCCCGTTATAGATTCAGCTAAGGGTGTGGACGCGAGTCCATGGATTCTCACGGTGACGCCGTAGCTGGAAACTGATATTAGTTTTAGTAGTTTGGTTAATGCTTTGGCTAAGAGCCGTTCATGTTTTGATGTTGAGGGGTTCTTTGAAAGAGGTTTAAACCAGTGGATTCGCAGGTCCTTTAATGCGCCGATTATCACTGAGTAGAAGCCTCTTCTCCTCAAGCAAACGTGGTGATCCAATTCTGAAATTCCGTGGTCTCTACACTCTTTGTGTTTACAGTCAACCGTCTCGTATGACAAATTGTAGCTGTCGATACAGCTTGGATAGAGGCTTTCAAAGTCTGTTACGACAGTGTTGAAGTAGATTCCACTCTTCGGCGTGATCGTCAGGGCTCCTGGAACGGATTCTTTCAGTTTTTCTCCTTTTCTCAGCTCTTTTGATGTGGGAATTAGAAAGTTGTTTCTTCTCAGATACGTGTACATCATGGATTTTATCCATTCGCTTACACGTCTGTTAGAATAAGCCTCG
>JAOUJL010000305.1 GCA_029883255.1 Candidatus Bathyarchaeota archaeon
GAGGGGCTGGGAACAGATAGCTGCTTCCTATCCCATGAAACGGAAACACTCTTACTTCATACATCACACCAGTCAAGTTGTCCTGCGGGTAGGCTTTAATCACTGCGGTTTCCATCGGTTCCCAAACAGCATTTTTGTTGGCATCTGTAACATTAAATGCTCCACTGCCGTTTTGAGCACTTTGACTGTAAGTATAAAGTATTGCTCTTCTATACTCGCCCGCATAGACGTCCAAGTAGGTATAGTTGTCCAATGGAGTCCATCCGATGTTTTTTGCGTAAATCACAAAACTTGCAGGCTTAGTGGAATTGTCCAATGTGGCATAAACTATCTCTAGCTGCAAGCTTGTCTGACTTGCCGTATCACGAACGTTCTGCATCATTGAGTTTTGAACTATACCATTCATGTAAAAGGAATAAGCAGAGAAAGCGCTAGCCAAGATAACCGAACCAATCACCATAAATATGTGACTTAGAGTTACTGAAAAGCCCATTACTTATTCCTCGGCCCAGTGCTTTTTCTACTCCGTCTTACCTTGCTTTCCGCCATGGAAATGACCTCATCTACATCTTCTATCCCTATCTGGATCCCAGAGATGTGGGCCGCTCGATACATGCTAAGCAGCATATGATTCTTCTTAAAACCTACCGACTTCATTTTTTCTGCTGCGAGAGCTAGAGAGTAGACGTATTCACTGGATTTTTCAGGTAGATATCCTAAAAATTCGTAGGATTTCGCAAGCTGTAGTATGTCATCTGGAGATAGCCCTGAATCAAGATGGGACCAAACCCAGTCCAAGTAGTCAGATGCACCCTTACGTAGGTGCGCTTGTAATTGAGGTGGAGGTTCTTCAATCACAGGCTTGGCTTCCAACTGAGGTTCAAGTGGTCTTTCTTCCTCGAAATGAACAGGCTTCTCTTCAGCCTTCTTCTCCTCAAGTTCTTCCTCTTGAGGTTTCTCCTCTTGAGGAGCGCTCATCTCAGGCTTCCCTATACTGATTGACCTGACTCCAAGGGGCATCCTCTGGTTATTCAGCTTCTTCAAATCCTTCTCGCTCTGAATAACCCTCAAAAGGTTAAACGGGTTTTCAATCTCGCTTACGGCTGACCGAATGTCAACAACGGATCTGTTAAGATCAACTATAGCCGTGTTCAATTCGCTAGATAACTTGTCAACCTCGGATTTAAGATCATCTACTTCCTTTCTTGAAACCCCTTTTTCAGTCTTCGCTTCCGTTCCGGCGCTTCTCTCTTTCTCATGTTCTGTGCTCTCCACGGCACCAGAGTTATTGTTCAAAGTTGACATCTCACTAACTATCTCTATTCTTGATTCTGACTGTTTAGTCCAATTATATTTAAATCATATGAATTCAGAATCAGCATTTCAGATACACTGAGTTGTTGCAGGGCGAGACCTCAGAAGCAGCATTGAAAACGTTCATTAGCCCATCTTTCTGCATTGTTTTCCACCGTCGAAAACATGTTTCTCGAAGAGGTCGCCTGTATTACTCTTATGACTTGTCAATCAATATTGTCAATCCCATAAAAGAGTATACGTTTGCGAATGTTACAAGAATGGCGCATTATTTTCGGCTACATCTCGATAGCCGCCCGCATAATCAACTTCCCGAGACAACCAAAAGTTAAGCTCTGATTTCCAGTCTTGATTCTTGCCTTTTCAACTAAGTTCTTCAGCTACGCTCCAAAGCTATCTCCGTCAAGTGCGTTTTTCCATCAGATGGCCAAAGGGCGCGTGCATTTGTCACAATTCTTCGACTTCGCGGGTGCGCCATTTCCTTAAGTAGATCATTGCAACAGCTACAGCAACTGCTACTCCTCCAGCCCCCACACCTATGTAAAGCGAATACTGCGCTAGAAAGGACGGTTCTTCAACTTCTGCCGCTAGTTGTGGACTTATGCTTCCATACGTTGAATTATCCTCAAAGAGTCTTGCTTGAACGTTCCATGTTCCCGTTATGTCAGGTCTAAAGCTGGCCGTGAAAGAACCGTCTGCAAGTGTCAAACAATCTATGGTTTGTCTTTCGTTCCCAGAGTCAAAATACACCGTGATCGGGGTGCCCGCGGTCTCTGGAGTTAAGTAGCCCTTGACGGTTACGTTTTCGCCCACAGTTATTG
>JAOUJL010000002.1 GCA_029883255.1 Candidatus Bathyarchaeota archaeon
GAAGAAAACACGGTTAATGCAAAGAATAAAAAAAGCAATAAAGAGAAAATCAAACCACAAAGAAAAACAATAAGCAAAACATTTTTCCATCAACGTTAGTCTGGCCTGAGAGGGAGATCCCCCCCACCTCCTTATAAAGCTAAAAATATACCAAAGCTTCCCCGTAATCCTTTTATTCCGTGTGGTGTCGCATTTTTGGTTTTATAGGCTTGTATGGTGTTGATCAGAATGTCCGAGGGGCTCGCACCTCTACTATCTTGGGGCGGGTGAACCTTCCGCAAACTGGACATTTTCTCCGAGAGATTGTTCGGTTTCGGGGAAACCCCATGGATTCTAGTTGTGTTTGCGAGAAGATTTCTTTCCATTGATATCCGCAAACGGTGCATTCTAGAGTGGTTGTTACATCGTCTGTTATGACGGTCACCTCTTCAATACGTTCCGTTCTGCGAGCCAACAGAGAGACGCCTAACAGGATTGTGACAGCGCCCGCGATAATGAGGTAGATGAGTTCGAATTGAATTCCGAATCCGGTGTTGAGACGGTTTGTCCACAGAAATTCATTGAACGCTGAAAGATTCAAGAAAGAAACTCCTGAGGCCCAAGCGTAGGACAATACGGCAATTATGAATGACGACCCTAAGAAAGTGAGAACCAGACCAGAAATACGAGTGGGACTTTGTATAATCATGGTTTTTCGCACGGATCTCGACAATAACCTCACCATAAGGTTATTCCCTGAGAATCTATTTAAACAGAGAAAATGATTCTCGTGCGTGTTTGTGTTCTCTTGCACTATTGCATGTTTCGGAATATTGAGGATTTCTGCGTACGTGTTTATAAGGGAACGTCTGAAAATTATTATTGAAGAGAAGAAAGGAGAATCAAGAATGAAACCAAAAGCAATCGTAATAGTATTGCTTCTTACGAGCATGCTAAACGTTGCATTGAATGCTATGCCTGTTCAGACCAGCAATGGCGGAAACATCGTTGTCAACGGCGGCTTTGAGGACCCAGTGGTGGAACATGCGGAAAAATGGGATATCTACAATTCAGCGGAGATACCTGGATGGAGTGTGGAGTGGATGCCGTCGGTGCCTGCGTCGTGGAGTGGTGAGACAAGACCTTCTGACGCCAGCATTGAGCTGCAGAGACTAGTGTTTGATTGGACGGCTATCGAAGGAAGCCAGTGGGCGGAGCTGGACTCCGACTGGGACGGCCCTACGAACGGCCTTAATAATGAACCGGCTTCCATCAAAATCTACCAAGAGCTCCATACGGTGCTACATGGCGTTTATAACCTGAGCTTTGCCTTCTCCCCACGTCCCGCTGTGGAGGAAAACAAGCTCGAGGTCAGGTGGGGTGGGGAAGTTGTCGCTGTTCTTGAGGCGAATGGCACGGAACTCTCAGACACGGATTGGACATACTACGAGTACATGGTGATTGCCACGAGCACGAGGACTCACTTGGAGTTTGCTGACCTGAGTGCATCTGACGCGGTTGGCACATTCTTGGATGACGTAAGCGTGAAGCTGAAAGGCGAGCCCACCGTCACGGATCTCATCGCCGGTCAGCACATAAAAGCTGGCACAGTCCTCGTTTGGAACGACGGGACGCATCTTTACGTTCAGTACAGCACTATGCTTGGCTGGTTCTTGACCAAGACGCACCTAGCAGTTGCCACTTCTCTGGGTGGCATCCCGCAGACCCCTGGTGGCAATCCGATCCCAGGTCTATTCCCCTACCAAACGATTCACGATCCGTGGGTTACACAGTACACATACATCATCGAATTGGACGGATGGAGTGTAGGCACTAATCTTTACATAGCAGCCCATGCCGTGGTAAAGAAAACGTGTACTTCTGGATCACAAAATGTCGTTGTTAACGGCGGGTTTGAGGAGCCAGTGGTGACGAATGCGGAAGACTGGGATATCTACGCTTCATGGGAGATATCTGGATGGAGTGTGGAGTGGATGCCAGGACCTGACACGTATGAAGGCTACACAAGACCTTCTGACGCGTACATTGAGCTGCAGAGACTAGTGCTTGATTGGACGACTATCGAAGGAAGCCAGTGGGCGGAGTTGGACTCCGACTGGGATGGCCCTACGAACGGCCTTAATAATGAACCGGCTTCCATCAAAATCTACCAAGACCTCGTAACAGTGCCTGGTGGAGAGTATCGCCTCAAGTTCTACTTCTCCCCGCGCCCAAACACAGACGCTTCTAACAATGTCCTAAAAGTAACGTGGGACGGGATGGATATTGATACCATAAGCCTAGCTGGAGGCAGTGACACCATATGGACGTATCACACATATACACTAACCGCGACAGGTTACACAACTCGCCTGGAGTTCGCTGATATGGGAACCTCTGACGCACTTGGACCGCTTCTGGATGACGTTAGGGCTTGCGGACCAACATTTTGTGGTTGCGAGACAGCTTGGGGTGACGGAGAAGACTTCCCTGGCACCGACTGGTCAATGTACTTCACTCACACCATCTACGACCCGTAAGAAGTATCCTCCTTTTTTTTATATAAGAAATTCTGAGAACTCTGACTCGATGTGCGGAAAAAGCCACGAAAATGGCACGCATCAAAAAATAGCAAATGCTAGGACAGATGCACATGCCACTCAAATCGACCCGCGCTACTACATTGGACCCATCCTCTTTCTAAATATAAATAATCCCAAAGCATAATTATGCTCGGAGGGAATTACTCTTCTGGCTTCATTCTCTGAGCATTTAACCCAGACATCTTCCGAATTATTCTTATAAAATTCCTCAACTTCAACTTTGAAATTATCATAAACATATTTTAGCAATCTACTGTTTTTGTTATAAACCCTATGTAGAGGTTTTATTGTTTTTTCTCTTCCATAGGGAACTGTAAGAATTAAGATCCCCTGAGTGTTCAAAAGTTGCTTTACTTTCTCAATAGCCTTCATGTCCCCATCTTCAATATTTCTGGACCCATATCTGCCCCCAAGACCAATATGCTCAATTGTGGAACACAACACTACAACATCATATGAAACTTTGAAATCTAATGAAAGAAAATCACCTTGGAGATGATTTACTCCTTGATAAACGTAAGGAGACGGAAGAAGGTCCACTCCATCCACGGTAAAACCGAGCTCTCTGATTATCGTTGTTAAGGGCGATGCGTAGCAACCTATATCGAGAACACTTCTGTATCTGCTCCTATCGAGACCTATCAAGTTTTTGATAACAAAACCATACTCAATGCATCGATCGCCACTTAATGGGTTCAAGATCGGATTTGATTCGAAGAAAACACTTCCTAATTTTAATATCAACTCACGAATTAACATTCTTAATTTAATCTTCACTCTAATCATTTTGACTCACGATTTTTGGTCTCTCCGCGCACGCAATCTATTATGAGAATTATTCTTGTACAAGATTTCATAAGACCTCAGACTGAAAAGCGTTACCGAACTTGGATAACGCTTCTAAATTCTGTGATCCTAGGCGACTAGCGTTCGGGCTCTAACTTGAACGTAAATCGTTCATTTGAAAATCTTAATCTCTTATCCTGTATTGCGTGTGCTATCTTTGTGAACGATTTATAACGGGCACTCACCGTGCTTCTTAGATTCTTGAAATTCCAAAAAATTGCACTAACAGATGCCTTGTAGGACAACCATGGATCAGCCAAGGTGCCTCCCATCACAATTGAATAAAGGCGTCGATTATATAAAAGAAATTTATCTATATGAAGCAGTGAAAGAAGAGCTCTGAACGATTCCATCAAGCCTCCTAAAACTACGTATCTTGAAAAGTGAAAAAACATTAAGAGACAAGGAAAATTCTTGACTATGAACCTGATGTGATTTCTATAGTAGAAATATTTCTTCCTGTAATTCCATTTTCCAATAGTCGAGCTCCCTCGATGCCAGAAAATGGCGGAAGGCTCGTATATTATTCTGAAACCTGCTTTTTTGGCCCTAAAACAAAAATCAGTGTCTTCGTAATAGAAGTAATACGCTGGATCGCAGAGACCGACCTTTTCGAATACTTCTCTCTTGACTGCAGGGACTGTAACGTAATCAACTTCCATCCGAACGCCATATTGCTTCGAGTCGTGTTCTAGACATCCTATGAGCGGGGTTGTTCCTCTTAACAGGTTCACCCTTCCAGCTGAACCATCTAGTATCTCGTTAGAACCCCAACGGAATCTCTTCCCGCAAACTATCCCAATCTCCGGCGAGCTCACCAATGTTTTAACTATATTTGTCATCCATAATTCGTCTACCTTATCATCATTGTTTAAGTCAAAGATAATTATCTCTCCCCTTGCCAGTTGAACCCCAAGATTAATAGCTTCGCCTATGCCTATCCTCTTCTCTTCTACAAGTCTTACGTTCGAAAATTCTCTTCTCACCATTGCGGGTGAGCCATCAGTTGAACCGCAATCCACGACAATGACCTCATAGTTTGGATATCGCAATTTTGTCAGAGAATTCAGACACTCTTTCAGCAAGTCTCGGCCATTGTAATTTGATATAATCACAGAAACTAATCGGAGCCTGTCATTCATTAAATCACACTGCATAGAGTAGATATGCTCTTCCTATTTCTTGTGACGTCTCAGCATCGGTTTTAGGCATTCGAGCAAGAGCAAAGTATAAGATTTAAGAAAACCTCTTTCTATGGAGACTCTTACAAAAGTAAGCACGAAAAGATACCTGCGTAAGATGTTCCATAATCCGAAACGTATTCTATTCAAACTTCTTTCACAGGACATATCCTCTCTTAACGAAAAGAGTATGAACACTGGCACAAATATGGCAAGCAAAGAACCAAAAAGGGGAATACAGATTTCATCATACCAGAAGTTTTCCTTGTTTCTTATGACCTTTTCAATGAACAATGGTAAAGTTCTTGCATACCAAATGGTCTGTGAAACAAATTCTTTTCTAGTGTGACAGAGATGTCTTCCTAGTGTTACATCACAAGTCACATCCAAGTTTACCCGAATATCTTTATAAATTCTAAACCAAAAGTCTCTATCTTCTCCATACCCTAGGCTAGGATCAAATGTCACCTTTCGAAGAATTTCTTTGCGATACGCACAATAATGGAGTTTTCCATAAGTTAGGCTCAATTGCCGTTCTAACTCCGTGTCCACTGCGAATTTTACTTTTACCTTCGTAAATTGATGCCTTCTAAGCTTAGTTACAATCTTATCTATAGAGTCATCATCTATGAAGAAGAAGTCTGCGTCTAGGAGAATTATGTAATTACCCTTGGCGTTTTTTATGCCAATATTTCTTGCATTCGCTGGTGAAGTAACGTTTCCAAGAGTTTCCTCGTGGAGCAAATGTATTTCAAAAAGATTGTCAGCAAGGGCTAGGGCGAATTTTCGAACGATCTTTGTAGTTTGATCAACACTTCCTCCATCCACAATTATCAACTCTAGAGGCCTATATGTTTGGGCATACGAACTTGTTATTAGATCCCCAATATGCTCTGCTTCATTCATGGTGCTTACGATAATCGAGACTAGGGAATTGTCTTCATTATCCCTGTGATTACTGGCCATATTGTTTCAAATCCCATATAATATTGTCTGTTGAAGAAGTGACCGTTGCATCGGTAATCATTGTTCTATCTCCTCCAGTGAAAAAAGCAACCGCACCTGCAGTTGAAGATTGATCCATGAGATCAAAATGTAAAGCATCATCCACATAACACATTATTCTCTCCCCAGAAACTTTGACTGTAATATTTGCTAAATTCTCTGGAATCACATACGGTTTTTGTGCGAGTATCTCTGAACGCCCGTTTGTGAACTTGATTAGGGCAGTTGCGTTCCAATCTTTGTGAAAAATAGCAAACATGTAAAACGTTCTGTTCTCTAGATCGAAATTTTGAGCCCCAAAAACAAGACCGAGACGAGTATGACCACTCGTTTCTTCGATCACTTTAGCGCAAATTGATGCCTTGAAGTTCGATGCGACCAATGGCAATATGAAGAAATTTTCGCCAAAAGAAGATCTATTGACTGCGTTCATTTGCAGCAGAAGTCCATCTTGAAATCTCCAGTTGTACGTCACCTCGTACAGTTGAAACAGATCGTACTCTGCAACCTTTCGCAACAAACCGCTAGCAGTCAATATTGTAAGCATTTTCGAAATCTTTTGAAATCTATCGAAATAAGTATAGCCATAAGCGATGGGGTTCGGCACTAGCAAGTAATGAACTTTCAATTCTTGCATTGCTTTCTCGAGGCTAAACGTATCTGCAGCTTCGACGGCTTTCCTGATAGTTGGGATTTGTCCAATAGACACAAGCGGTCTACTGATGTGAAGCCCATGCAACAAATCTATGTACTTGAAGTCAAGAAAATAGAAAGCATTGAAAAAGAATGTCAACACCACATCGTTCCCATTCACTTTATTGTTTAGATCATTAGCGATATGGATCTCCTGAGCATAGTACGAGCCAGTGGTCTCGAATGCAAGCAAATTGCCGGCAGACTTATTTTCAGCAAACTGACCGAAAGGTACTATCATAATGGTTGAACAACAAAGAAGCAAAATAGCCGCAGAATAGTACACCCTTCTAGGGGATGAATGAGTCAAGCATATTCTCCTTTTGAGTATTTTTATGTACACTGCTTTGATTTTCATTGTTGAAAGAAGCTTTAACATAAACATTATTAGAACAAATAGACCAACGGCTATTGCAAAATAGACAAATGAATTCTTGACGAGGTGAACGGCTTCATATTCGGCCCATGGAGTGTTTACACGGACATATTGCAGAAGGTACTTATCAGCGACTGCTATTGCTGGATTAGTGGATTCTTCAATCCATAAGTTAAATGTTGGGCTCTGAAATGTTCCCAGAATTCCGTACATCAAAACAAAGCACGTCAACAGTCCTGCAAAGAAGGAATCTCTTCTAGAAGTAAGGCTGGAGATGCTCATTGAAACCACAGGATATAGAAAGTAGGAAGCAATTAGTAGATGGCGAACGGTAAGAACGGTGCCCATCATAAAGAAAAGGAAATAGGAGAAAATGAGCAGAAATCCCACAATTTTATAGCGCTTGTTCATGAAGCTATTAACCAGTCCTACAACCTTGTAAGGTGTAAGGTAGATATCTGTAAGTGGATGATAGAAGAGTATGAAAACGTATGACCAGTTTATTAGCATCTCGGGTTGAGGTGCAATCAGACGTGAGAATTCACCTAGCCAAGCAAGGTCAGGGTTCAAGGTAGACTGTGAAAAGAAGGAGAGCACAGGAATACCAAGCGGTTCACCTCCCATGTAGACCTGACGAGTCACCCAGGACATAAGTGGGATTAGGCACATCACTATTTTCAACAAGCTCCATCGATTGACAGTTCGATTTTCAATATGATTCCTCCATATCTTAACAAAAACAGTCGCTAATGCCACAATTAAAATACTTCCCAATAGAATCAGGATGTAAAAGGATTCTGATAAGCCATATGCCAATCTCCAGAAACAGACAAAGCCCAATATAATCGACAAAAATGTTGTAAAAGCCAGAATGGCCACTTTTAGTTTCAATACTGCTAAGTAGAATGAAATTAGGAAGATTAACGCAACAATTCCATAGGCAGGCTTAAACAGAAAGGAAAGACACAGGGACAACCCTATGTAAAAATCGTAGTGAGGGGTCTCAGGCGTCTTAATTTTCTTAAGAAGAAATAAGGCAATCGCTACAACGAATGTTGCACTATAAATATCTGGATACAGCGCATAGAAATACAAGATTGAATCGATAAACGGACTGAAACACGATAAGGCCATAGCCACCATTGCATATCGCTTACCTAAACACGTTTTCGAAATGGCATAGATCAGAATAGGATAGCTTAGTACAAAAACTGACGGCAAGAGTCTGAAAGGATCAGTAGACCGGAGGAAAATTTCCGTCCATGAATAAAGGAGACTTACTGCTGGCGCGTCTGTAAATAGGCCAACACCATCTTGTCCCTTGAAGTACTTTGAAGTTGGTAAATAATACGCTAAAGCGTCTGCATCGTTCAATGGTCTAAAGGAAAGGATTAAAATAGTCTTAATAAGAAACACGATAAAACTGATAAGAAATGCCCGTTCCAATAAATCTCCTCTTAGAAGATTTTTCACTACGCTTAATGCTTGAGACATATCATTCTTTATTCGCTGGCGCTGACTAATGAAAATCCAACAATCAAATAAGATCAAGAAGACTGTTAGACTGAAGTAAAAAACATTCAGATATCTGTTTACGAGTATACACAAGAAAAGAGGTGGCACTTCAACCGCGGTTATTCCAAAGATAAGTGAAACTAGCCACTTCTCCACTAGGGCGTGAGGCTGTTCATGGGATTTGAATAGGCAGACATATAGAGCATAACCTGAGATTGTTATTATCACAGGTGGGAACAAGTTCATCAAAAGGTCTAATAACGTCAGCATCAATAGTTCACATCAAAGCTTTTTTGGAGCAACGAAACTCCTTCTAGATTACTATCTCACCTAAGAACTCTACCAATTTAGAGCGCGCGCTAGTTTAGACTTGTTAGCAATCTGTGTTGTGCGTCTAGCCGCGAAATATTTTCTTCATGCGCGCGCAATGTTTATCGCTTTCTCATCTGATAAATCTATTAATCCTTGATACCTGTTGCCTCGCAAAAATAGTGGATTTGAAATTTCTAAAGTTCCAACGAATAGCTTCTATGATTGCCCGATAATTTTTTCGGTTGGCTCTTTGTGAAAGAAAAACTAATCTTGAATCTTTTGAGCTAAGAATTCGCTTGATAAATGGAATAAACACAATTGCTTCTATGGCAGTAAGCAAGAAAACATGCCAAAATAATGCTAAAAACATTCGCATCAATGGAAAATTTTTAATTATAAACCTAACATGATTACGTCGCTCATAATAAACAGATAGAGGAGAATCTTTTCCAATAGTTACACTACGTCTATGATAAGAAATTGCTTGCGGAATATGAAGAATATCATAACCAGCTCTCTTTACCCTAGCACAATAGTCTTCATCCTCCGAGTATATAACATAGGTCTCATCACATAAACCAACAATATCCAATAATTTTCTACGAAAAAGCGGTGCCCCTACGTAATCTACTTTCCTTGGCTCTTTTGGAACGTCCGAAAGCTTGACCCGAATATAACTTGAGGGAATTCCAAGATAATTAAAAGTTGCACCTGCCTCGTCGATGACATCTTTTGTTCCATATAGTATACGTACCCCCCCAACAACCCCTGCATCAGGGTGTCTTAGAAGAGCGTTTACCAGAGTGCGAAGCCAACTTGATGAGAAAATTTCATCGCTGTTGATATCAAATGCTAATATGGTACCTCTTGCAATACGGAAACCCAAGTTGACCGCTTTTCCTATTCCTATACGGCTTTCTTTTATTAGCTTGACTTCAGCAAATTCTTGTTCTATCATTTCTGGAGCACCATCAGTTGATCCTGCATCTATCACTATGATCTCATATGAAGCAGCGTAGTCCTGACAAAGTAGAGAGTTTAAACAGTCTCGCAAAAGATCTCTTCCGTTAAAATTGGATATAATCAACGACACTTTTGGAAGTTTCTTCTTATGATTAGCCACTTTCCTCATCAAGGAGCCTTTTATTACATGATTTCTCACTTCTGTGCAACGCCGTGTAGTTCGTCTGCACAGCATGCGCTAGCATTGTTAAGGTTAACAACTAGTATGGTAACCTCAGGTTTATGCAAACTTTTCCCCTAATTAATTTTTGATAAAGCGCAATTAATCCTTCTGATGCGATAGCCCAATTGTAACTGTTCTTTACTGCTATCAGTCCATTTAAACCCATTTCAACTCCAACAGAGGGGTTTTTCAACAAGTAGTTTAGAGCCTCAAAGAGGGAAGCAGCAGTTGGCTCTTCTATATAGATACCGCAACGCTTAGAAAGGACAACTTCGGCGCAAACATTGCTTATGACAGGAACACCCAACATTAAAGCCTCAAACAATTTTGATGGAGCCGCCATATAGGAGAGTCTCTTGTTGTACAGTACAGGAACTACGTCAGCCTTAGATACGAACCTTAGAGCTTTCTTGTATGGCAAAACTCCTATATAGAAAGCGTTACAATCTTTGATTTCACGGCGTAT
This sequence comes from Candidatus Bathyarchaeota archaeon, assembly GCA_029883255.1. Next base: position 10,163 of record JAOUJL010000002.1, read on the forward strand.
TTTTTCTACGTTTCCTACAATTCTCCCTGCAAGTTCTAATTTTATCCTTCGAGATTTTTTGCAAGCTTTCAATAATAGGTTCGTTAAAAATTCGTCACCAATCCCTCCCGCATATCTAACAAGTAGCCGATTTTTGAATGTAGAACGTTGAGCTTTTATTTTAACTAGTATAGGGAAGTTAGGCACTATACTGGCAAGCTTTACGCATTCGGATTTAAAGAGCGCCAAACGTTGTGGACTGGGTGCTATCACCGCGTCAGAAATCGAAACCATTATTGTCTCAAGTCGTCTTATTATGGCAAACATGGCTTTATTGTCACGCCAAAAGAGAGAAATAATATCGTACATATCATAGATAATTCTTGTGTTTGGTCTCAGAAAGCGATAGAACACCGCTGCGAACATCGCGTGAAGGTCCGTAGAATGAACATAATTTGGCGAGTACTTGAAGAGTTTTACAAGTAGCCAGATCCAGAAAAGAGGCAGTGCAAATACAATAATTATGCTACTATGCGGAATACGTAATGAAAACTCAGCAAAAGAAACTTCATCTTTTGTCTTTGAAGGATGTTCTCTTGACCAAGTGAAGGCCATAACGTCGCCTATAGCTGAAAGAGCGTAATACTCCTTGATCAAACGAGAATCATATTGTTCAGACATGGCTCTGATAATTGCAATTCTTATTCTGAAACCACTCCATGTAGAAACACGCGCGATCTATAGCACAAAAAGCTTTCAAGAACCTTAGTAATATCCAATGACGTTAAACATTTCGGCGTATTTATTTGACAAGTGGCTTAGCAATTCTAGAAAGAAATCTTAAAAGCCTACTAGCGACTTTTGCGAATCTACCAAGGTATGGATGATCGAGTTCGTGGCTAAAAGACTTTAGGACAATGCTATCCGGAATCTTTCTCTTTTTTTGCAACTCTATTCTTTGACCAAGTATGATTTTTCTGTTTTTTAAGATATCTGAATATGATCTTATCTTTTCTGACGCAAAACCATTCATTAGACTGTATAACAGCACTAATAACTCTATAAAAAGAAGCAACGGAAAAGCATTGACTAGTGTGCAGAGAGAGTAGTTTCTAAAGACAGTTGCAAGCCTACTACGTTCAACAAAAAAGAATTTCTTGGATGACATTATGTTTCCCCAGCTACTTCCCCATCTATGATAAATAACTGCAGAGGGAACGTAGATTGATTTATGTCCAAGCATTAATGCTCTCCACCCCCAGTTAACATCTTCATAAAAGGTGAAAAAACCTTCATCAAGAAGACCTATCTTCTTAATAAGCCGTTTAGATGCAAGTACACAAGCTCCTGATGCATAACTTATTTCACATTTTTTGTCATACTGACCAGTATCTGGCTCGCCTATTCCACGAGGAAAAGCAAAACCAAACAATTGAATAAGATTACCTGCCGAGTTTATTATTTTACTTTCAGCAAATAGGATTTTAGGTTGATAGAAACACTCAGGATTTAGCTTAGCTCCTATAAGTAACTTAGATAACCACGAAGGATGCACAATCGTATCGTTATTCAAGAGCACTATGAACTCGCCTTTGGATCCAAGAATACCTATATTATTGCCCTTGGAATATCCAAAATTTTCTTGATTCTTTATGACCTGAACATTTAAGAATCCTTTATTAATCATTGCGCAACTTCCATCCGTAGAACCATTATCAACTACAATGACCTCGAAGTTAGAGTAATTCGTCTTAAAAACCGATTTCAAACATTCACAAAGCACACTTCTACCATTAAAATTCAATACAATGATACTTACCAGTGGTTCTTCTTTTCTAAGAGACTTGTGAAGTGCCGCCCTGTTCATGGTCTAAGAATGAATCCTTTTAGTACAGATGCAAGGAAGCAGATATGGTATTCCAGGTATCCATAGCACCCTTAAAATTTGTCTTCAACAACAAGCTTATCAATAGACACGATAATATCAACAATATGCATAACCATTTCATGGGTAGAACTCTTCCCCATTGTTATAATTGCAAGAAGAAGAAACCTCACCAACATTTGCATCTGGCTTCCTAGTTCGCCTAACAATGTTTGAATTGTTGAGTGCGCGCCATAATCAACCAAATACCTCGTTAATGAGTGTAGGATGAAACGCGTGCGCTATTGTCTGCTCTATTCTTAGGATGTTTTTCCTTGTACCATTCAATTGTCCTTCGGAGACCTTCCTCAAAACCAATTGTCACTTTGAACCCAAATTCTTCATTAGCTTTACTGGTGTCAAGGCATCTCCGTGGTTGCCCGTCTGGCCTTGAAGCATCCCATACAATTTCTCCATTATATCCAGTAAGCTTCGCTATTAAATCGACAAGTTCTCTTATCGTTATTTCTTTGCCTGCACCTAAGTTAGCGGGGCCTGGTTTATTGTATCTTTCCGTGGCTAGAAGAATACCTTCAGCTGCATCTTCCACATACAAGAACTCTCTAGAGGCCTTTCCAGTACCCCATACGGCAACTTCATTTTTTCCATCTAATCTTGCATCAACCATTTTCTTTATAAGTGCCGGAATCACATGCGAGCGTTCAGGGTCAAAATTGTCCCTAGGTCCATACAAGTTAACTGGCAACAGATAAATAGCATTAAAACCATATTGCTCTCTGTAAGCTTGAGCCTGAACGAGCAGAATCTTTTTAGCAATACCATAGGGCGCGTTTGTTTCCTCTGGGTACCCATCCCAAAAGTCTTCTTCCTTGAACGGTACAGGAGTGTACTTCGGATAAGCACACACAGTCCCTACAGCAACAAATTTTTGCACTCCCTCTTGTCTAGCAGCTTCCATCAGCTGAATCCCCATCACAGCATTATCATAAAACAAAGTTGCAGGATACTTCCTGTTAAATCCTATACCACCAACTTTAGCTGCCAAATGAATAACAACATCCATATCCTCGACGGCTTTTACACAGTTCTCCCATTTTCTTAGATCCGTCTCTTTGCTTCTTGGAATCCGAATGCTTTTAGGATTTACCTTCCTTTCATTTATCAGCTTCTCAACAACAAAAGAGCCTAAGAATCCGGCCCCACCAGTCACCAGTGTCTTCTTGTCCGCCCAAAATCCCATGCTAATCCGTCTTCCACCATCTACCCGGAAACTTCTTTTCCACGATTTCATCTCCCTCTCCAATGGATTCTAAACCCACTTTGCGCATGTCAGCATCCACCATCACCTTCATCAAGTCTTCAAATTTAATCTTCGGCTCCCAGCCCAATCTCTTCTCAGCCTTCCCCGGATCAGCAACCAATTCCTCGGTTTCAGTAGGCCTAAAATACCTCGGATCAATCTCCACGTGTTTTTCGAAGCGAAGATCAACATAAGACAAGGCTTTTTCAACAAACTCTCTAACCGAATGCGCTTCACCGGTTCCCATCACAAAATCTTCCGGTTCATCAAGTTGTAGGATTCTCCACATCACCTCCACATACTCTGGAGCATATCCCCAATCTCGTTTTGCATCGAGGTTCCCCAAATAAAGAACCTTCTGTTTCCCAGCCAAAATGTTCGCTATCGCCCTACTCACCTTTCTCGTTAAGAACGTTTCACCCCTGCGAGGCGATTCATGATTAAACAAGATTCCATTAGATGTAAACATGTTGTAACCTTCTCTATAATTGACAGTCGCCCAGTAAGCATAAAGTTTAGCAATCGCGTAAGGACTCCTCGGTCTGAAAGGAGTTTCCTCACTCTGAGGCGGAGAAGAATTCCCAAACATCTCACTGCTGGAAGCTTGATAAAACTTAATCTTGTTTCCGCTATTTTTGATGGCTTCTAGAATTCTTGTGGTGCCTAATGCAGTGATATTTCCCGTGTATTCTGGAATATCAAAACTCACTCTGACTTGACTCTGAGCCCCTAAATGATAAACCTCATCTGGTTTGACATTGTAAATTATGTTCGATACCTGCTCGGAATCCGAAAGATCCCCATAATGAAGAAAAAGTCGCGCGTAAGGCTCATGCGGATCCACATAAATGTGGTCAATCCTCGCAGTATTAAAAGTACTAGCTCTTCGAATGATCCCATGAACCTCATAACCTTTAGAGAGCAAGAACTCTGCTAGATACGAACCGTCCTGCCCCGTTATTCCAGTGATAAGAGCTTTTTTCATCAAATCACACGTAAAATTTTCGAAGTTTTCATTTCAATGCGTAATACTGGAATTATTCTTTATTGTTCGTTTTCTTTGTAAGCCGCGAGATCGCATACAACGTTATGGCTGTTGATAAGGTGAAGAACCCGATTAATATGAATGCGATAGAAGCCAACGCAATATTTGTTACTATACGATGTTCCGCAGCGTAAATCTGTAGCATCCAGACTCCGAAAACAACTCCAGCTATTAGGCATATTATCCCAGGCATTCCCAACAGCATCAAAGGCTTATCTTCCACTACAAGCTTAACGATTGACATTATGACATCGGCTCCATGCGTTATCGGATTGCGCGTAGAATTCTCCACAGCCGTGCCATAATCGCACGTTGCCGAAACTTCCCGAATCCTTAACCCTTGTTTTTTGGCATTGATCATAATCTCAACGCTTACGCCCATGCCGTTCTCTAACATGATTAATTTTTCTAGGGATTTACGGTTGTATGCTCTGAATCCGCTTTGCGCGTCCCTAATGCGATGCTTTGACGTGTTATTAACAAGTCTTGTGATGAATTTTATACCTGCTCTTCTGTACCATGGCATAGTATACGCCGACCGCTCATCAACAAGTCTTGAACCTATAACTATGTCTGCCTTATCTTCAACTATAGGCTTTATTATCAAAGAAATCTCACTTGGATAATGCTGTCCATCGGCATCCAGAGTAACCAAAACATCGGCATCCAACTCTTTGGCACGCCTGAACAAACACTGAATCGCACCGCCATAACCCAGATTCCGCTCATGCCTAACCACATCTGCACCTAAACGCTCAGCAATCACAGCCGTCAAATCCGTTGAACCATCATCACAAACCACAACCTTACCCGCATACTTCTGTGCTTCAACAACAACCTTGGCAATAGTTTTCTCCTCATTAAACGCTGGAACACCAACAACAACGAACGGCTTACCCTCAAAAACAACAGTATCCTCTGAAACAGCCCTAGTCCCCTCTACTTCAACCAAAACATCCTCACCTAACCAAGGCGTGCACAGAAACAACTTCTGTTAAGCATAGCACTATAAAACTTTCGCCTCTTCCACCCTCAACGAAGCCAGCACTGCCAGTTAGCCAAAACCACGTATGCCATTAAACCCTATGCAAGGCAGGCATATTCATGTAATTTACGGTCAAGAACCGAATGAACCCTGTATCCTCAGCCCAAGCATCAGCGGATCTACATCCCCAACCCTTAGCGATGGCACTCAGCCTCTTGGCTAAAGATTCACCGACCTCTCTCATGAGACGAGAAACCTTACTCTCACCAGCCTCAAACAGCTTCTTCAAAATCGAGCGCAACACCCTTGCTAGAAGTGAATTATGAACCCTCTTAACTATCCTTATCGTTAGATCCATTTGACCCCTCTCGCTTCTCGACAGAGCTCTATACCAAACCCTCCGACGCACAGCCCATGCCTTCACCCTGGCCAAGGTTGCTATGCTCAGAGGGACACGTTGCTGATTGAGTAGCCGCTTCATCATGAACTTTCACTTCTATAGTGTTTGCTGCTCCTTCTCAATAAAACACTTTCGTCCATCGGAGAATTTGAGGGCCATCCCTTGACAAGTCATCCCGACAATCGGTAAAGAAAGGACGTAAAAGCATGCGTTTAGAAAAAAGAACATTCTGTCCGGTGCAAACCATAGAAAAGATGGTAGCATAACTAATGCTGCGAGTTCCATGATGCCGCCGCAGTATCCCAATTATTGTGCGCCACAAAACTAACGCGCTCGAATGCTCATAACCGCAGATCCCTATCTGTTTGATATGTTTAGGTCATAACGGGAAAGTTTATCGAAGAAACTGCGCGTGTTGTGGAAAAGCTAAGTGAAAAGGATTTTGAGAATCTGATGCACAGTTTAGACCACTGCCTGTTGATGGCAAACAAGGTTTACGAAACTAGAAAAACAGGATATTATGCGAGAATGGAGGCAACATACGAAAAATTCATGGAACTGCTGAAGAAAGCAAGAAAGAATTAGAGTCATCGTTGCTTGATCATTAACATTTTAAAGTATCCGTCTCGCACGATGACTCCATACACGAAATTTTATTCTATATCATAATTCTAGAATGGAAAACCTTTTAAATCTGAGTAGTGAAACTATAGAAAGACCAATGTTAAAGAGGAAATAGAAATGAACGTGAAAAACCATTCTAAAGACCTAATGATGTTGTTGTTAGCTTTAACGTTGATTTCGCCAATTGTGATCACGCCAACAATCCTAGGCTTTCTTTCCGGACATTCATCTGGCGGAGCAGATTTTGCGATCTTTGAAGGAGTTGCAGGCAACGACTACTACGACAGCATGCAGTACTCATACCAGATAAACCAGTGGGCATCTGAATACGCAGGGCTATATGGCGAAGAACCTTGGGACCCGGGCGACGATTGGTTTGATGCAGGCAAAAGTCTCAGAGTTGGTGTAACAGAGTACGGTGAGTTCGCTACGCCGGATAACGCCGGCATCGCTTATGGTGCAGACAGCGACGAATGGGAAGACACAGAGTCTTGGGCTTCGGCAGACATACTTCAAAAATATTGGATTCAAGGCTGGCTATTCTTCATCAACTATACACGGCAGGGCATACTGCGGTGCCTCGAAGCTTGGGCAATCTACAGTGACTTGACAGCCACGGAGGCTGGAAGAGAGGTTTACAGCTGGTATGGCGACGTCATGCCAAGCGAAACGGGATCCGATCTTACTGAGGGCACATTGATTCCAAGCGGTATAAAGATACTGTATGATAGTGCAAGGCTTGCTGTTGCGAGAACCGAAGTTGTGATCCATGACGGATATTATGATGAAGATGTTGCAAAAGTTGTTATCACAGTTATCTTTAACAAAGACACAAAGTATGCGATAGTCTATAAGGACGTCAAGATACTGCTTGACGCCAAAGTCTTGGACTTCATAAGTGACTTTTGTTTCTCAGAGAGATACGAGCTTGACATAGTGCGGGGAATTAACCCAGGAAACGAGGCTTTCATTCACTACTTCGACAACTTCAATGACACTGTGTACCAGCATCCAGTAACTGGGCAAGACAAGTTTGACGTATTGCAAGCCTTTGATCCACTTGAAAGATACCTGTTCTTTGCGGGTTACTGGCCAAACGCAACCGAGTACAGCGTGTACAATCCGTTGGTTCCAAACCTACCTCTCGACTATCTGAGAATCCTCAACTGGGGCACGGCTGTTCCCGACATACCTAGTCCCCCGACTGGTCCAGACGAGCCGAGCACACCCTGGGTAATTGTGCAGTGGCGCTACAACAGTACCGTTTGGCCGAATCTGCTACAGTTCCTTGCCAAGGCCGCGTACAGACAGATTAGATTTGTTGAAGTGATCGGCATGACCGACTACACGGATAATCCTAACCCGGCACTGGACTCGGATGCAGCACACGGAAGCGATCAAGTTGACACCGAAGTTCAATATCTGCTAAACAACGTTTTCAACCCAGAAGACCTAACCACATTATCTCCAGACTTACCCGTGCAGCCACCATTCATGTGGACTGGACTTGGACAAAGCGCAGCCACAACAGACAGCGCAGGTGCAGGGTTTGTTGCAGGCAACCAGTATGATTATTTCCGTACTTCATTCATGCTGTTTGACAGAAACGACACACTGTTCCCGTGGATAGCGCCTGTAATAGGCATGAAAGGAACAATACCTTACGGAATAAGCGAGTTTGGCGGAGACTACTACGAACAGTTCAGCAACAGCGGCAAGGGAACAGGCACTGACACAACACTCTACAAGCGGACCGCTCTGAAGAATTTTGCCTTCGGAGTCTACGACGACGTAATCGAGGAGGGACCTGAGCCAATCGCCGGAGGATGGTCAAACTACAGCGCCATCATAGATGGCGGCGGCTGGTACTGGTATCCTTCGAAGGACCCATTGACTGAGAGATGGTCGTACGACGGAGCCACTTGGACTGATGCGATGTATGACTATATAGACTATAGCCCCAACGGAATCACAAGCATCGGCGGTATGAAAGCAAACAGCCTGACAAGATACTTTAACGACTTCTGCTTCGCCATAAGCAGGGAAGGCACGGTCGCCCGCGCCCTCATCGACGGCGGCACGGTGACTGGCACAGCACCAACAAGCGACTTCGAAAAGCCAACCTTCGATTACTTCCCAATCTCATCATGGGACACAAGCAAGGACACACACGGTTACAAGGAAGGATATGCTGTATTAGCCCTAGCAAGAGACATCAATGGAACACGAGGCTTAGAGGTGTACGGTTGGGATGGAAGAGACACATTCTGGGCTACGGCATGGGCTTCCCAGTACATTATGGGATCAACCGACGGTTGGATACCTGACGGCACAGTAGCACTCATACTGAAGATAGACTACACAGGTGGAGACCGTGAACCAACCGGATTCACTGTTGTCAAAGCCCTTGGAACAATAACAGAGTTCGGCGACAACCATTTTGACGACACATACGGATTCGATTCAGTTGTAGCATGGACTGGCGATATCACTATTCCAGTATATCCTTTGGACTACGAAGGAGACTACATATGGTGGTGGGCGAAACTACCCACAGAAACAACAGCGCACATACAGTTTGACCCATAAAACACAACATCCTCTTCTTTTTTCTTTCCATGTTTTTCTTAATTATTTCCGAACGGTGAAAACACGTGCCAAAATCTAAACTTGAATCTACCTTGATCTCACTCACAATCATAACTCTCCTGCTTCTAACCTCAAATTCACCATTCACACTTGCAGAAGAAATGCAAATACGGGAAGGCTCAACTCTTTTTTACAAAGGACTAAGAGGATCAGGATTTGGGGGATACCAAACTTGGGACGCCTCAATCAGAATACTAACACTCAACCAAACAACCCTGATTTTCCGAAGCAGCTTCACATTCGAAGGCTCAACTGAAGGCTCAAAGGTTACGGTGAAATATCAGAACGGATTTCCGTCATACGCAGACTATTTTACAGCCTTAATCTATTTGCCTCCAGAATGTATAGCTGAAAGCTTGCAAGGCAAGCTGGAATGGACAAGCCAGATAGATACTGCCTACCAATTTCCAACAATAACCAACAAAACAATTCAAACTCTAAACTTCACAGTAGAAGCGGGAACATTCCAAGGAGTCAACATAACCCTAACGGTGGCAGACGCCGCACTAACCTATATTCACGATGTCAATTCAGGCATACTACTCTATGAACACTGGTTTCCAAAATATGGCGACGAGATCATACTTGCGCTAATGGCAGCAACATACACGACCGAAAAACAGGTTGTCCCTAACCTGATCTTATTCACCGCAACCCTCGCAACTCCAGTTGCAACAGCAATCCACCAAGTACGGAAGATCCTTCAAAAGCGTCATCGCAAACACGGACATCAACCAAAAGAGGCAACGCTGAAAAGCGGTTTTCCCAAAAAACCATTCTACATAATTCTGACAGGTGTGTTATTGAATTTGGCTTCAGTCTTCATGCCTTGGAGCCAGTTTGCAGAATTGCAGATATATCTGCCATTAAGCCTTCCTTCAGCATTAACTGAATCCGCCGAATTCCTTACATCAACAGCCACTTTTGTCACGATAAGCCTAATAGCTCATTCAACCGCGATCCTAGCTTGGTTAAGTATCGCCATGCACATATACACAAACAAAAAACTAGTATCACAACTGGCAACACTCGCCTCGGGCATACTAGCTTTCACCTCAGCATTAATCTTCATCCAAACCGGCTGGACACCATCATGGGGCTTACCTCTGACTGTGATCGGAGGAATCCTCGCAATAACAGGCATAGTCGTTGCAAACATAAAAATAGAAATGATAATGGAAGAACCAGAAGAATCCGAAGACGCTTCCCCCACACCTTAAACCGCAGCCGTCTTCTCGTTTTCTCTTTTTCCTCCATCAAGCATAAAATATGCCAGCAACGCAAATGAGCAGAGATGTCGAGCTAACAACTGACCCAGTGCAAAACCACCGTTGAGACTGGATGTAGACGCCGTAGAGATAAAGTATTCATCATTCATCTTATGAGGTCAAGAACATTCCAGACAACTTTCTGGTGTCTTGTTGTGTCGACTTTTCGATGTTTTTTAGAAACAACGATTATTTTTTCTGCAAGTCTTGGAAAACTTTTTCCCAACCATTGCGAAAGTCTCCCCTCGAATGGATATATGTAGGTGCCTGTTGCTCTTTCTATACTAAAACCAAAATTCGTCAGAGTTTTCTTGACTATCCGAAGCGTATAATCCCTCACGTGAGGCGACTTGTAACGTGCAGAATACACCGGGGGAAGGTCAAATGCAACTTGTATCAACCAAGAAATAGGCTGATTCACGTTCGGAAAAGTTAGAATGAAAATTCCATCGAATCGCAGTGCCCTATTTATTTCAAGCAAGAGATTGTCTATATCAAGCAGATGTTCGATCGTTTCAGAGCATACCACTAAATCAAAGAAGCCTTGAGGAAATGGGAGTTCGTCTACTTCCAAATCTACGCGAAAAGTCTTCATGTTTTTCTCATGAGCTATTTTTAGTTGAGCCTCCGATATGTCTACCCCATAACAGTCTTGATGCTTGCTAAAAGGTTCCAACAGACTCCCATCACCACAACCGACATCCAAGATCTTACACTTCTTATTGCTAGTCATTTTCCATATCATCTCTCTGATCCTAAAATCCTTCACTTCAAGACCCCTTTGGCGTATCCACGCATTGTAGATACCCTCCTGATGAGCAGAGAATGCTTCACCACTTTCCAATAATTAAACCCACCATTTCGAGCTACAATAGAGCAGCAGGTCCATATTATTACTTCGGTGAAATGGCCTAAAAACAATAAACCAAAAAAGAGACATTATCTCCCAAAGTGGCTTCGTTAACCACTACCCAAAGATGCAAGAGAATTATGATGGAATACGAAACCAAATAGCCCGAAGATAGAACTGAGATTGAAGATACGGTAGTCAAAAAATGCTTCATGTCTAGAGTGGATAAGACACCAAGAATAACAGTACAGTAAGCCACATAAACCTAAAATCAGATATTGCACATAAGAACTGAAAGGCGACGTCGAATTGAAGCAGGGAATTTGTAGTTGTCTCGGGAAAATTTCCCAGATACTCACTAGCAAAAGTGCAAAATCAAAATGGATTAAGATCTTTCTTATACTGTTTTTAGCTTTCTTCGTTACTTTTTTGGTGGCAAGGCAAACATTCTTCCTGACTCTTGTTTTCGGAGACAACCCCCTCGTCACGCTTTCATCAGGATCCATAATAGGAGAACATATACTCAACAGTTGGCATCACGTTGCATACGGCGAAAATTACCCCACACCATTAGCCTATCTTTTTTTGCATTTTTTCAGCCAACTAGCCGCATATATTGGAGACGTGAGATTTTTCAGTTTTCTGATGAACCTTAGTTTTCCGTTAAGCTTTCTTGCTTTCTATTCATTTTCTAAGAAATTCTGCGAAAGCATATGGCCGAAACTCCTTGGTGCAACCCTATACATAATCAACCCAGTTGTTATAACATACTACAATTCCGGCGGGTTCATGTTGTCTTTAGTATTTTTGCCATTTTCATTATCGTTTTTCATAGACTCGCTAGAAAAATGGACTGTGAGAAACCTTGCTAAAGCCGCCGTTTTCACAAGTTTAACCATGTGGACATTTCCCAACTTATCCCCTATTTTGTCAATCATACTTCTTATCGTGACCATAAGTTATCTTGCACTGGCTCAATCCAAGTTGAATTTTTTAAAGAGTACAGTTCTACGACTTATTATCTTCGCCTTCATTGTCCTCGTATGCAACGCACCCTTCTTTTTTTCCGGATACGTTTACTACCAGTCACCACTATACGGCTATGAAAGGCATAACGTCGTGCGTGATTTCCAGTTTACATATCAAGAAGCAACAATTCTTAATTTGCTCACACTCGCAGGCAACGTAGGTTCGCCTCAGGTTCCACTGGGATACATCAACCCCATTAACATAAAAAACGAAATCGGCATCGTCATTCCAATTATTGCGTTTGCAAGCATCTTATGGATTAGAGCATCTTCGGAAAAAAAGGCAATTGTTGCAATGTTTGCGTCAGTAATTTCTATCTCTATCCTGACATTGCTTTTGAGGTTGATTGTCTACTCTGAACTCAGCTGGACTATTGGAAGTATACCTCTTTTATGGACATTCCGCAACCCTCTTAAACTACAACTCATGCTCACAATTTGCATAATACCTCTCTTCGTTTTCTCCATACAAAAGATAATGATTTCAGCAGCAGGGTTCTTTCGCAGAAGGAATTTCAGGTTTGCCACTTTGAGTTTCGTCTTGATATTTTTAGGTGTTTCCCATATCTACGTGTATAATTTGTTTGCATTTAACGGATGCATGGGTCTTGACGAATACTCTGGCGGTTTACAAGCACGCCTGCCAGATGAGACCATAAGTAGAATAATAGACGATTCGTTAGAATGGTATACTGAAGGAACCTACAGGGGCATCATCCTTCCTTTTGATCATAATACTGAACTACATGTTCAATTCATGAACCCACTCCTCTATCCGGGTAGACTTGATCTAAATTATGAAGTGACAAAAGAAATAAACAACGAGTTAGAGACAGACTCAAATCTTACAAATCTGTTCAGCTTGCTCAGCACAAAATACGTGTATGTAAACTATGCGTGGAAGGATAAGGGTTTTCACATTGTCCAATCCAGAAACCTAACAAGAGTCACGGAAAATTTGAGAAAACAGAATTTAACCGAAAACTTTCACAATGAATATTCAGAATTCATTGTAGAAACCGCATTACCGCGCTTGTATCTAAGCAACTATCCAGTCTTTTACTCTAACATCGAAACAATCGAGCTATTCGATAATTCTGAGTTTTCCTCTAAACCTGTTCTCTTCGAAACAAAATATGATCGATGCGAAACATGTACTTTCGGCACATCCCTTCCAACAATATTTAGTAACTATAGTTGGACTGTACCTTTCCAAGGAATCTATGACATTTATGCAGTTATACATAGCGATAGAGATGAAGTGACAGTTCACTGTTCATTAGACAATGGAGAACTAGAGAACAAGATAATACCCGGAGAAGAAGTTTCCTTAAAATACCTTACTAGTTCTGAAATTGCAACAGGGCATCATCAACTGTTATTGGCAACCGATGATACGTCCACTGCCTCATTTGTGGATTTAATCGACGATTTTGTTGGTCAAGCTTCATGGAATATGACAAAGAATTTAGAGATAAACAATGGAACACTCTTAACTTCGCAGGAATATGACAACTTTGACCTCAACCTTGAATTCAAACCAGTAGAGTTCGGCGAAAAAGCATGGATGGGTCCTTGTATCAAACTATCTTGGACAAACTCTTCCGGAACCATCTCCTATTTGCGTCTACTCTTCCATAAAGACGGTTGCTTAGAAGGAGCAATAGTTGAAGAATCACCTCGCGAGGGCGCGAGCCAGGATATAGTATTTTTGGAAAACGCAGAGGTGAAGCCGGATTCTTGGAATCAATTGCGGATAATGAAACAGGGAGAAACACTCGTGTTGTATTTAAATGGTGCACACATACTGACTTTAAGCGACCCAATTGGAAAGAAAGGAAGAATCGGAATTGGGTCGGAACGGTCCGAGACTCACTTCAAAGATGTCACTGTAAGCAAGGACATTATAGCAGGTATATGGTTGTTTCCTGCAGAAGACCCAAAAGACACGCCAGTGACATTTATTGAGATGAGTCCCGTCAGGTATTGTCTAAGATTCAATCAGACTTACAATTCATCAACTCTACTCTTATTAGGTGAAAACTTCGATCCGCTTTGGGAAGCTACGGTAGATGGAAAAGTTCTGCCTGACCATTCAAAAGCAAATATGTACGCAAACTGCTGGTTAATGAATACAACTCAGGGCATTCACACAATAGAAATCCATTACAAATCCAACACCGTATACAGATATCTCCTCTATTGTAGTGTTACCATTGTAGGCGTTTTACTGATCGCATCCTATTTCCCAGCCACAATCCTCCGAAAACTTCGTTTCCTAAAAAGAAAAAAGCTTGTCAGAAATCTCTCCAACAAACTATAAACATCTAACTCAACCTTAAGCTAAACCGTCCCATAATCACTGCCAAATATTCAATACTTTTCAAACTAATCACACCAAACGCAAGTTCTGGGCTGTTCAAAAATCTCCTCCAGTTCTTCATGAAAAGTCCAAACCTAAACCACACACTCGTCTGCACCCTCGAGTAATCCCCATACCTATGCCCATATACATGGGCTGTTTTCCCATAGTAGAACTTCTTTCTAAGCCACGTGACAAGTGAGAACCCTTCTTCATGATGAATTATCACAGATTCGATTCTTGCAAGCACATCGTAACCTTTTTTCTTGATATTGTAAGGCAACGTGGATTCTTCGAAAAAAATTAAGCCTTCTTCAAATCCCCCAACTTCTTTCACAAGCTTTGCTGGAAAAAATCTAGCAGATTCAACAACCGACCCAGCGTAGAAGCTTCTTTCAAAATCACGAACTTTCACCCAAAAACTATCCCCCACTGAACGTTCAGGTATAACAATTCCTCCAATACGCCGATCACTCTCAGCAAGATCGACGCATTCCCTTGTCACATCAGGAGTAAGCTCCATATCCGAATCAACAAAAAACAAATACTCCCCAAAGGAACGCCGAATCCCCTCATTCTTAGCCTCAGCCCTACCCCTCCTAGGATTCCTAATAACTCTACAACGATACCTCTCAGCCACCTCAACAGTGCCATCCGTTGAACCATCATCAACAACGATTACTTCTATTTTTTCATACCTTTGTTTTACTAAAGAATTTAGACATTCCTCCAGAAATCTCTCAGAGTTAAAAGTCGGAACGATTACAGACACCAAAGGGTGTTCGCTAAACTCTCGCACCCAAATCCCCATCAAACCTAGCGACTTTCATAAACTCATCCGCCACCCTATCCCAGCTAAAGCTCTTCGAATACGCCAAAGCCTTTTCCGAAAGCCTAACCCTTAAGCTTTCATTCGTCAAAACGTTAACAATTCCTTCTGCTAAAGCTTCTACATCACCAGATCCAGCAAGAAGCCCTGTTTCACCATCTATTACAGAATCCCGCAACCCAGCCACATCATAGGCAACGCATGGCACACCTAAAGCATCAGCCTCAACAACGTTCAACCCAAAACCCTCCCTCACACTCGGATTAACCAAAACCCAAGCTCTCCTAACTAACTCTCTCCTTTCTTCATTCGAAACTGCCCCAAAAAACTCAACTCCTTCACAAGCATTTTTCATCAACTCCTTCTTGAAATAGCCATCACCAATCATCCAGAATTCCGCTTCTGGAATCTTTCCTTTAACGAGTTTGAACGCTTCAACAGCATGGTCAGGTCTCTTCGCCTTCTTTAGCCTGCCCACAAAAACTATCACAGGATACTTTTCTTTCTCACTCAATTCTTTTAAAGGCTTAAAATTCAAGCCTTCACCAACTACAAAAACCTTTTCAAAACCCAAATCAACTAAATCCTTCCTACTGCTCTCTGAAACTGTCACTGTTGAAGTTTTCCTGTAATTTTTTAACCATCTCTCCTCAAGAAAATAGTATCCTAAATAGCTAATCGGAAACGGAGTCTCATAAAGCCAATATTCCCTAGCTAATTGATGTATCAAAGCAATGATTCTTTCACCGTTTTTTACAAATTTTGGTGTTAAGAAAGGCCTAGTGTTAATTTCATCAATGACAATGTCATATCCTTCCCGTGAAAAACGCTTATTGTAAAGCTTTTTAGCCTTCCAGTAAACCGAATACCTTCCGCCTTCCCTAACAATTCTAACTCCATCAACAACCTCTTCATCATCACCACCCTCAAACTTAGAAGCGAAAAGCGTGACATCATGCCCAGCTTCTGCCCACCTCTTCAAAACCTCACGAGTGAAAACCTCAGCTCCACCCATCTCAGGATTCAGCCAGCAACGCCAATTAAACACTAAAACTTTAAGCCTTTCCACCCTTCTCACGTTTTGTCTTACATGCACAAACTAATTCGATTGCACGCAATATATACTTTTAACCTATACTTTTAACCACGCTGATAATGTTTCAAAATTCTTAATCTATAAGCAACTCTGAAAAGGTCAAGAGACATTCTCAAAATCTCCTTTAAACCAATGATACTCCCAACGTGAATATCAACAGGCAAACTGATAATTCTGAATCCACAATGGTTACACGCAGCCATTAACTCCAAATCAAAAGCGTATCGTTTAACAACAATTTTGGGAATCATCCTCTCTAGAACCCTCCTCCTAAAAGCCTTCAACCCTGTTTGCGTGTCGTCTAATTTTATTCCAGTAAACAGCTTAGATAGGATGTTAAAGCCAAAACTTAAAACTTTCCGCTTCAGCATCATTGATGCATGCGATTCAGAATGCCATTTCGAAGCAACCGCTATATCACTGCTTTTTAGAGCCTCAACATAACGAGGAATATGGTTTGGATCAACATCTAAATCACTGTCTATAACAACAATAAAATCGCCTTCCGCTTCCTCAAAACCAGCCTTAACAGCATTTCCCTTCCCCGAATTTTTATGATAACTCAAAATCTTCAGATAACTCCCCCCATTTCTATCCCTATAACTAATTGCCCTCTCTTTAGTATCATCTAAACTACCGTCATCAACAACTATAATCTCGTAATTCCAACCATTCCCCAACAACACACGATCAACTCTATCAATAGTCTCCTCAATAACATTTCCCTCATTATACGCACACAAAATCACCGAGACATCAACCCCCTTCTTCATCGCATTCACATCCCTAACCTCTTATCCTTCAAAAAAGCAACCGCCTGCAAAACAACACCGACAACCAAAAAACAATACGCAAAAACCGCCACACCGTCCACCAAAGGATTCTCTTGAACAAGCAAAAACGCGCAAGTGAGGATAAGCAAGTCAAAAACGATTATAAAAAAAGCTCCAGCGTTTATGATGAAATACCTTTCAATCTTGACAAAAGACGCCCTTGATTGGCCCACCATTCCACGCTTTTCCTTGTCGTCAATCGTTTTAAATCACTCTCATTAACAACTGTAACCCTAACCAATTGACACACATTCTGATGCATAGACAATATAAAACTTATGACTTAAGACTTCTGATCTAACCCAAATAAAGCAAGGCCCAGCAGAACTTTTGTCATCTAACTGGAAAGAAATCAACCTGCGTCAAATAAAACGAGCAACGCAACGCATAATTAAAATTAACAAAAATAACAAGCACAACCAATAAGAAACTTATTCTTTCTTTAACCTTCTCATCTTTCACTAGCCGTTCAACGAAACTCAACAACACAACTAAACCAAAAATCGAGAAAACGTGAACAGGCAAATCATACAAAATTCGAGTCTGCACAACTTGATCGCCAAAGATGAAAGGAATCGATGATACAATAAGGCACACCATAAGAAATCGACTTGCCAGTCTATTATCAAGAGCAACAGCCAACCCGCCAAGACCAGCTAAAAACAGCAAAATAGGATTCATAAATGAAATGCCCATTTGGCTTCCAAGCGATAAAATCAAGGTTTGCCATAAATTTTTAATATTAACCAACGAAACACCGCTTTCACCAACGCCTGCCGCTTCAACCGTACCCAGTCCAATACCTAAAGCTAAATTTCTCAGAATGTTCAATGAGACACCCACGATTAAAATCACAAGCAACATTAGAGGCCTAAAAGAATTATCATGTTTAACCAGCCACTCCAAAAAAAGAACAAGGAAGAACACGCTCAGAATCCCCATACTCATATCCCAAGTATTAGCATGAGAAAACAACAACAAAGACTGAAAAACCAAAGCTATCGCACAAAAACGCCAAGACCCCTTCTTAAGACCCACAAAGACAAATCCCCCAAACAAATACAAAAAAACAAGACTAATCCAATTAGCAAGAAGACCGCCATACATTCCAACAGTTATATGATAAGAAGCCACTGTGAAAAGCATAGTCAAAGAGGCGTAAAATCCGTTAAACCCAGCCTGCCGAACAAAGAAATATGTTGCCAACACCAGAAGCAAGCCGAGCAGAATAGGCGAAAACTGGACAGCCTGCCCCGCAGAAAACCAAGTCAACTTCCACCCCAAAAACAACAAGGACAAACTTAACGGCCGATCCGAAGATTGAAAGAAAACCTTGTGAGCGACACCATAAAAATCGTCAAACAAATCCAATTCCATTAGTTGTCTTTTATAATAGGGTGTATCCACACCCACAAATTTTCCGGATGGATTCAAACTGGGCATGTAAGGGTAAACTGTAACAAGAATAACTAGCACAAAAGATGCCACCATTAACATCTTAGAATCCAAACCACAACCAACCGGCCTAAACGCCTTATCCAAAGCTGAACGAACAGTCTTCACAAACTCATCAAGAAACGCTTTTTTGCGTCCAGCTTTAGTATCCCTATGAACTTTAGTCTTATAAAGACGAAGAAAAAACCTGAGAGGCCAAATTACCCATGAAAACATCCAGAGCAATGCGAAAATAGGAGCAATAGCTGCCGATGAAAAGAACATCTGTGACTCAATGTTCGATAACAGCAACCACGATTCATTTTCACCCAAAACCATGCACACCAACCGACAAAAAAAGGAAAACGACTCAAAAACAACTGCAGCAATCAAAACCCAAGCCAAGAAACGAGCAACCAGAGACCTCATCCTAATAGCGTTCACAATCATCATTCCAAGCAACTTGTGACCAAATATCTACAATTAAGAATAAATATAATTAACTGCAAACCGAGAACAATCAGACAGGCAAGACTTCGCGAAAGAATTAGTTATGCTCTTTTCTCGCTATCTTTCTAACAATTTCCACCGTCCTATCAGTACATCCCGAAGGAACCACTACTACTTCAACCAGTTCACATGTATTTCAGAAATTCCGGTTAATCAGATTTTCCAGCAGCATACGAATGTTGTTTTCTTCATTTTATGTACATACACCGACACTTATCTTGGCGCGCACTAAGCATTCCCATTTTTTGTATAGAACGTCCAACTTGGAATTTTCTAAATGAAACGTCGAAAGTTTGATATACATAAAGTGAACATCTAAAAATCGTTAATAAGCTGATGACCCAGTGAGCAAAATAAGAATGAAAACCAATCCACAGGTAGCAATAATCCTTCCCACATACTGCGAAGCCGAAAATATCGCAGACATAATCCACACTATCGAAAATTTAAGACTTAATTCCACATTAGTGGTCATAGACGATTCAAGTTCCGACGGAACCCAAAACATCGTTAGGAACCTAAAAGAAAGCTACGAGAACATAGTCTTATTAAGCAGACCCCGCAAGATGGGGCTCGGAACAGCGATAAGAGACGGGTTCCACTTTCTTCTATCCCTACCAAAGCCGCCCAAATACATAATCACCATGGACGCCGACTACTCACACAACCCCAACGACATTCCAAAACTACTAAAGCTCGCAAAAAAAGGCTACGACCTCGTCATCGGAAGCAGATACTGCAAACAAGGAAAAGTCAAAGGCTGGAAACTCAGCCGACTGCTGATAAGCAAAGTAGCCAACAAAATAACAGGCATGCTAGTCAAAGTTCCACTAAACGACTTCACAAGCGGCTTCAGATGTTACTCCAAAGAATACATCAAAAAAGCACTTCCAAGACTGCACAGCGAAACATACGAAATCCAAATCGAAACAGTGAGACAGGCAAGACTTCAGAACTCAAAAATAGGCGAAATACCCATAGTCTTCGAAAACAGAAAGAAAGGAAAATCAAAGCTAACTCTAACAGAAATAGCGGCTTTTTCCAAGTACATTCTAAAAGTCCCGTGGGAACAACTTTTCGAAAAAGAACGTTAACAGTGCACTTTATACACGTTCTTTACTTTTCTCGCGTTTTCCACAGGACTTTTGTGCAAAGACACCAGACACCGTCAAGACATCACACCAGTCAAAATTAGCTTTTGCTGTGAAATCTATATCTAAAGAGAATAATCCATATTCACAATTCAGAACGCACGCGCTAAAATTCAAATCTAAACAAAAACCTAGATCAACAAATCTCAAACTATCAAACTCAGGTTCTCCCTTCAATTATGTAGCTTGCATAAAACTACGAAATACCACAGCACATGATATACATCCAGTCAAAGAACACCCCTTTTTACACTGCAAAACCAAAAACAACAAGATAAGCATGGCACATCAACTGCAACCCACGATAACATTCATCTTACCAGTTCAAAACAAAAAAATCCTAATGGTCGAGCAGATAAACACTTGCTTCAAATTCTCGGAACAATATCCAGGTCTCTGCGAGATAATAATCGTAACAGATGATTTTGAAGATAAGAGCGTGTATCTTCTCTGGTTGGCAACGAAACTCAACAAAGTCAACCACCCTCACGTGAGAACAAGAATGATAAGGTACACATCAAAACTCCACTTAAGAGATTTAATCGAAACCGGAATAAAACATGCTCTTGGAAAAAAAATAGTAATAGCAACAAACAATTCGGGAAGGATTGAACAATTTCGACCAGAAAATCTGAACATGGTAAAAGGCGATATTCTGACAACTCCACATTTTCTAAATATCGATGTGCTCGAAGAAGCTTTACTCAAAAATTAACCAGAAATTTGGACTAAGGTCTGCATTCTGTTTAAACTTGCACCATCTTGAATCCTATCAAAATTCAAAAATTTTTAAGACACCATCGATAACCTCGCACTCTAAATTCATTCGTTATAATACTCCTTTCATTCATAGTCGCACTCAGTTTTTCAACATGCATTGTTAATTGTTGTCCCACTTGTGCGCGCTATTGAAACTCATCGACGAAGCCCCTACAACTATATCGTCTAAAGCATATGGGTTTTGTTTCAACTCATTGTTTCTTCTCTAGCACGAGTTATTAAGAATCCACATACGTGATTCAGAGTTCAAAATCATAAACATTACTAGAGATACCCTAGATAAAATAAACAAACCTATCGTTTCGCAATCGTTTGATGGTGAACTAAATTGTCTTTCAAAGACTATCTGCACATGAAAGCAGAGGAATCCGCGCATAACGAAATTCTCGCGTACCTAACAATAATTCTGGGTGCGACCTTCTTGGTAGGGGGTTTCCTCGAAACTATTATCGCAGCAGAAAGCCCTCAATGGTTTCTCATGCTTCCATATCAACAATTATCTCATCCTTCCATTGTTTTAGGTCTAATATTAACGATTCTCGGGTTTGTGCTGATCTCCGCCGGATTTATCCTGAGCATTCACTACGACAGAAAAAAGACGCGTTACCTGAATCAACTAGAAGAGTCCAGTGCGCTTTGGAAAGAACAAGAAAAACGTCGCCGCAAATAGAATTTTGTTCTATAACATTCTTCCTATCTGTCAAAAGCAGGTTTGGGGATTAAAATTTAAAAGCAAAGCAGGCGTTTCTGTTATTCGATTGTAAAGTACATTGGTGAAATGCATGAGCAGATCATCTTTGGTTTCAGGATTTTATAAGTTAAGCCCAAAAGAGCGTTTACAGTTTGTCAAAGAATTCGCTGACCTAACTGATGAAGAGACGGATTTACTGCGGAAAACTGGTTCTTTGTCCTTAGATTTGGCTGACCGCATGATAGAAAACGTTATCGGAGCTATACCTGTACCCTTGGGCATAGCTGTAAATTTCCATTTAAACAAGCGTGACTACCTGATTCCCATGGCTATTGAGGAGCCGTCTGTTGTGGCAGCGGCAAGCTACGCAGCGAAAATGGCCAGGCAAGGCGGAGGCTTCTACACAAGCAGCACGCCGCCAATAATGATCGGGCAGATACAAGCAGTAGGCATAAAAGACCCTCATGCGGCCAAGATGCGTGTCACACGAGCGAAAGAAGAGATCCTGAAGAAGGCAAATGATCAAGACCCAGTGCTTGTTTCCGTCGGCGGAGGAGCGAAAGACTTAGACGCAAAAGTGATCCACACAACGCAAGGACCTATGCTGATTACTGAGTTGCGTGTGGACTGCAGAGACGCCATGGGCGCCAACGCTGTAAACACTATGGCTGAGGCTGTTGCTCCAATAATAGAACGCGTAACGGGAGGCCGCGTCTATCTGCGGATAATTTCTAATTTGGCTACAAAACGCTTGGCGAGGGCATGGTGTTTCGTTCCTAAGGATGCTGTTGGCGGTGAAGAAGTCGTAGACAGCATAGTGAACGCTTATGCCTTTGCAGCTGCAGACCCGTATCGGGCGGCCACACACAATAAGGGCATATTAAACGGCATAATAGCCGTCATAATCGCAACATGCAACGATCACCGCGCAATAGAAGCTGGAGCCCACGCCTACGCAGCCAGAAACGGGCATTACACGACGCTTTCAACATGGGAGAAAAGCGAAAACGGCGACCTAGTAGGCTCAATTGAACTGCCGATGGCTGTCGGCTTAATAGGCGGAGCCGTGCGAACGCATCCAATAGCGAAGATAGCCATAAAAATTCTAGGTGTAAAGACTGCTAATGAATTTGCCGAAGTCTTAGCGGCTGTCGGCTTAGCCCAAAACCTTGGAGCTTTGCGCGCGTTAGCTCATGAAGGGATACAGCTTGGACACATGTCTCTTCACGCTCGAAACATTGCGGTAGCGGCTGGTGCAACGGGCGAACTGATAGATTTGGTTGCTGAGAAGATGGTTGAGGAACACAAAATCCGCATGGACAGAGCGAAAGAACTGATCGAGCATCATAGGGCTTCTGGAAAAATCTAAAATGCAAACAAGTGGCACCTAGGTGCGGGAAAACTATGAAGATAATTCCGGGGCCAGCCTCCAAACAGTTAGGAGAAGAAGTAGCAGAG
>JAOUJL010000306.1 GCA_029883255.1 Candidatus Bathyarchaeota archaeon
CAAGTCTCGTGCAACAATGTTTCAGAATCCTATACTCATAGGACTGGGGTTCACAGGTTTGAATCCTTTCTTTGTTGTTTGGTGGTTCACTGCGGGTTTGAAGCTGATTGATGATTCTTCAACATTTTTGGGGTTGCTCGGCGTTTTGTTCATGTATATTTGTCACGTGTGGATGGATTATGCTTGGCTTACTGCTGTTGCTCATTCTGCGCGTGTGGGCATAAACATGATAGGTGCGAGATGGTATAGAGCTATGATGGTGTTTTTCGGAGTTGTTCTGATCTGCTTCGGAACTATCTTTCTGGTTTCAGCTCTTTGGGTTCTTTAGGTTTCCACCAACGCGAGTTCTTTAAATAGATAGTTTGTCTTTTCCTCAAATAAGGCGGGTCAAATGAGCTCTTTGAACGTTGATGCGCGGAAGTGGAAACATTTTTTTACACTTTACAAGCTGGCAAAGATGGGTGCACGCAACCGGACCATAAAAGTCTCCACAGAATATCTAGCGGAAAAAATGGGGGCTTCTCAACAAACAGCCTCCCGCAACCTCATTGAGCTGGACAAGAAAGCTTGGATTAAGAGAACTATTACTCCAGAAGGGTGTCTTATCAAAATAACAGAAGCTGGTGTGACGGAGCTGAAGAAACTGTACTCTAATTTGCGTCTAATAATGGAAGCCGCATACCCTCTATCTGTCACCCTGGAAGGAGTGCTTTTCACAGGATTGGGCGAAGGCGCCTACTACGTGACGCGGGACAAGTACCGTAAGCAGTTCATCGAAAAACTCGGGTTTGACCCGTACCCTGGAACTCTTAACCTCAAACTTACCAGCGAATACGATACAAAAGCACGGTCGGAACTTGAAACGTATCCCGGAATAGAAATTGAAGGGTTCAAAGACGAGTCTAGAACCTTTGGCAATGTAAAATGTTACCCTGTCGTAATCAATAACAAGATGAAAGGTGCAGTCATATTCGCATTACGAAGTCACTACAACTCCTCTGTGCTAGAAATCATTGCCCCCACATACCTACGTAGCCAACTGAACCTGAAAGACGGGCACAAGGTGAAAGTAGAAGTTCTCATCCTACCGTAACCGGATTAAAGATGACTTTCTTGTCTTGCTATTTCTTTTCAAAAGACTCGATGATTTTCCTTTTAATTTTTGAAGAACTATTCAGTTCATCCTTTCCAAACCTTCCAACTTTCACAACTTGAATAGAGATTCCCTTTTCTACCAATGCTTTTCGTACCTCCTTTTCTATGTCGCTTTGATCATGGCCTACAGCGATTATGTCAGGTTTCGTTTTTTCCACAACCTTGATCATGTCAAAATCTTCACAACCCAGAATTGCCTCATCCACCACTTTCAACGCTTCAACGAGTGATCTTCGCTGATCTTCCGGCATCACTGTTTTTCTTCCCTTCCTTTTTTTGACTGTGCTATCTCGGGCCACGATGACGATTAGCTCCGCGTTCTTTCCGCCCATTTTCTTTGCTTCTTCAAGATATTTCACATGTCCATAATGTAGTAGATCAAACGTACCTGAGGCTAGGACTACCTTTTTCTTCTTCATTTCTTTCCTCTCCATGAAAATTCTGCGATCCCTAGGAGCCGCAAAGCGTCTAGTAGTCCTTCACAATAGGCAACCGACGCCAAACTTGTTTCCAACCTGTTCCTCTTCTGATAATATTTAGCGTCTTCCAAATAACGCTTAGCGGTCTCAACGACACTTTCAGCTTTTTCTTCATCAACTTCTATTGGATCCTGTGTAACTCTTATTTCAGTGAACACTCGCTCGCTGTTTTGAATATATTTTGACACCAGTTCCTCTAATGTCATTGAACTCTCTCCCTTATCTCTTCAGGCGCCCCTGCGAGCGTAATGAGCGCCTCAGCCTCCATAAAGTGAAGCTTTCCCGGAAAAACAAGAACGTGAGGGGGAGCGCCAAAGTCGTAGGTTATCATGTTTTCTACATAGCCTGCTTTGACTACAGGGGGCTTTGAACCTGCTCTTGCGATACCCACGACCAACGTTTCTTTTGTGATCACTTGACTTCGCTTTCGCTTTTCTATAGCCAAAAGTGTCTCTAGCCCATCCTTCACAGTCATGTACCTCTTCTCA
>JAOUJL010000307.1 GCA_029883255.1 Candidatus Bathyarchaeota archaeon
GATGTGGGCGGCGGCGCCTCTTCCGACAAAATGGCTGCTGCTCTCAACCTCGTCTTATCCGACCCGCGGGTTGAAGTTGTTCTGGTCAACGTTTTGGGAGGTATCACAAGGTGCGACGAGATCGCTAAGGGCATTTTGGAAGCAAAGAGTCGAATCGGCTTTGCCAAGCCCATGGTTATTAGGCTGGTGGGAACCAACGAGGAGGAGGGGAAACGTGTTCTCGTAGAGGCAAGCATTCAAGTCTTGGACAGCATGGAAAAAGCCGCTGAGAGGACTGTTAGGATCGCAAAAGCCGGACGGTGAACCTACCCTTGGGAATCTTTGTTGACACTCGCACTAGAGCCATCGTTCAGGGTATAACCGGAACCCAGGGAAGCTTCCACACAGGGCTCATGCTCGGCTACGGAACTCAGATTGTTGCAGGTGTGACGCCTGGGAAGGGTGGAACACGAGTTCACAACGTTACAGTTTACGACACAGTGGAAGAAGCACTGAAAAAGCATGATGCAGATGTCTCCGTGATCTTTGTTCCAGCTCCCTTCGCCGCTGACGCTGCTTTTGAAGCCCTTGAAGGCGGGTTGAAAACCCTTGTGGTCATCACCGAGCACATTCCAGTGAAGGATGCAGTGCAGGTTATGGCGCGCGCAAAACAGCAAGGAGCAGTCATTACTGGTCCTAACACCCCGGGCATCATCACACCGGGCGAGTGCAAGCTTGGGATAATGCCTGCGCACATTTTCAGGAGGGGAACCGTGGGCATAGCCTCTCGAAGCGGAACCCTAACCTATGAGATTGCAGTAGGGCTTTCCACGAGGGGTCTGGGTCAGTCCACCTGTCTGGGGTTAGGTGGAGACCCTGTTGTTGGCTTAAGCTTCGTAGAGGTTCTCAAAGAGTTTGAGAGGGACGAGCACACCGAGGCTGTTGTTTTAATCGGTGAAATCGGAGGAGACATGGAAGAACAAGCCGCAGAATTCATCTCTACTGAAGGATACGCCAAACCCGTGGTTGCATTTGTGGCAGGCAGAACCGCACCTCCCGGAAGAAGAATGGGACACGCAGGAGCCATTATCATGGGAAGAACTGGAACCGCCCAGAGCAAGATTGAAGCTTTTAAGGCGGCGGGTGTTGGGGTGGCTGAAAAACCCAGCGACGTAGCGAAAATGTTGGTCGAGAGGTTGAAAGGGAAAGGTATATTTGGTGGAGCTGAATCTGAAACGTAGCCAACCTACAGAGAGGGGCTGAATGCTGTGCCGATCATGGATCCTTTCAAAAAGACTATTGCTCAGAAGCATAGGCTCTACATGAAAATTTGTCGAGAATGTGGAGCTCGAAATGCTTCCAGTGCTACTAAGTGTAGAAAATGTAGGAGCAAGAACCTGCGGTGGAAGAAGCGGGAACTCGTTCGCTGATGTTGATGACCCCTCCGGAGCTATTTAGGTGCATCCATGAGTTCTCTTAGTTTCATTATTGTCTTTCTATCAACTTCTAGGCTCAGATTTTCAACATTGTCTTCCCAGAAAATCTCTTGAGCCGATTTACAAACCGGCTTTCCTTCATAATCTGTAACAAGGAAACAATACGCCTTTTGTCTTTCGCCGTTACTTGCGATGTAGAAATTTTTGCATATGAACTTCAATCTCTTTACTTTGATACCAAGCTCTTCTCGCAGTTCTCTCTTCAAAGCTTCTTCCTTGCTTTCATTGATTTTTACATGGCCCCCAGGCAAGCACACGATACCCGGATCTATCTTTTCATCCAACCTGCGGCGTTCAGCTAGAAACTTGTTTCCATTCAAAATTATTCCAACAACAACGTCAACATCTTCCAAGGGCATCCTCTCAGTATCTTCATCAGAACACGTAAATCGCCTAGTGTAAGATTTAAACGTTAGCGCACGCGGCATTTTTGCGACATACATATGTACTCTGCAACATGCATATAACAAAAGTTTTTAGAAGACCACAGAACCACATTATATCAAGAAACTCATGTGGGCCGGTAGTCCAGCGTGGTTAAGACGTCGCCCTCACGCGGCGAAGATCGCCGGTTCAAATCCGGCCCGGCCCACCAAAACGAATTCTCGTTTGCTGTTTAGGATGATGTAGGTTGTT
>JAOUJL010000056.1 GCA_029883255.1 Candidatus Bathyarchaeota archaeon
GACAGTATAGGGGCAATGACTGAAGAAGAGGCTATGTAGCTGAACCCCATCATGCACATGATTGAATGCGGTGTTAATTGCAGCCTTCTCAATAGGCAT
This sequence comes from Candidatus Bathyarchaeota archaeon, assembly GCA_029883255.1. The sequence continues at coordinate 100 of JAOUJL010000056.1, forward strand.
ACACACGCTCTCTAGAGTTTAGCCAGTTAGGCGGGAATATCTGAACAGAAAATCCCACCATTTCTCGTCCTTAACTTTCTCTCCTTCACAGACAAGTTCATGCACACGCTTCATTATTGCGTGATGCTTCTTTTCGTCGCTAATTATGTCCTCAAGAATGAACCTTACGCGTTTATCCTCTGTCTTATCAACAATCTTCTCGAAGCCTTCAAGCATTTCGCGTTCAACTTCAACATGTTTCTCAATAGCTTTACGGAATTCTTCGCCTTCCCATTTGAACTGTTCTTTCGAAGGAGTTTCCAGCAATTTTGAGATAGCTCGTAGCATATGCTCATGTTTCGTCGAGTCCAAAGCAAGCTGATAAAGCAGAAGCCGAATAACCGTGTTGTTTGTCTTTCCCATCGAATCATGCAGAAGTCTCACGGCTTCCCTCTCATTTTCAACCCGTTCTCCAATCATCATCTTAAACTCTTGCTTGCCTATCGACAAATCGACCCCTCAAACATTTTGGAACGCCGATTCTATTTAAACATTTCAAGGATTCCCTCATGATCAGCTTTCGTGTTTCCGTGCATGGTTGATACTTTGGGGAAGTTTTAAATCTCGATGAGAGATATGTGAGTTGGTGGTTTGATTTGGCTGAAACTGTAATGGTGCATAAGAGAGAAACTAAAACTGTAATGGATTTGTGTTTTGATATTAAAGGTCAGACGGCAATCGTAACTGGCGCTTCTAGCGGTTTAGGTGTAACGTTTGCTGAATCATTAGCTGAAATTGGAGTAAACGTTGTAATTGCCGCAAGAAGATACGAAAGGCTTGTCAAAATAGCTGAAGAATTATCCAACAAATACAATGTGAGAGTGGTCCCTGTCAAAACAGACGTAAGTCGAGAGGCACAAGTAATCAACATGGTGAACACTGCGATAGAAAAATTTGGATCATTGGAAATTCTGGTTAACAACGCTGGAATTGCAAGTTTAAGTCCATCCGTTGACATGAACATCGAAGAATGGAAAAAAGTGATAGACGTGAACTTGACCGGGGTCTTTTTATGCGCGAGAACTGCTGCACGTGAAATGATCAAGAGGAAATATGGAAAAATAGTGAACATTGCTTCCATTTATGGGGCCGTAGGAGATATATTTCCAACAGCACCTTATTATGCCTCTAAAGGCGCAGTCATAAACTTGACAAGAGCCTTAGCCATAGAATGGGCACCTTACAAAATAAATGTGAACGCTATTGCGCCAGGGTTTTTCCCAAGTGAGATGACAGAAACTGTTTTCCAAGATGAAAAATCGTTGAAATACATCCTTTCCAGAACTGCGTTAGGAAGAACAGGAGAACCAATAGACCTGAAAGCAGCGCTTATATACCTGACCTCTCCAGCCTCTGCATACCTGACGGGACAGACAATATTCGTTGATGGTGGATGGACAGCGCTTTAACAAAACTTTAATCCCAAGGTCAAACGTCTATTATCGCAATGATCCGCACACAAGGCTTCAATCTACTTTATTGATGTTACTCTCCACTCTTAGCGCGCGCATAAAGTTTTTCTATATGGAGCCCTTTTAGGCTTACTGGTTCATTGCTATGTCTCCAGAAGAAAAGGAAGAAACGGTTCTGAGCGACGCTAAGAAGTTTGAGAAGAAATATCGTTGGGCAGAAGCGAGCACGCTCTATGAGCAAGCTTTAGGTTTGGTTGGAAAAGGGGACCCTTTGAGGAAAGGAGAGATTCAAGAGAAGATTGGCTACTGCTTTCAGCGTGCTGCGTTCCAAGCGGAAAGCCAAGAAGAGTTCAAGCAGAGGATGCAGCGAGCAATTGAAGCCTATCAGAAGACAAAAAAATTCTACGAAAAACTCGTGGATAGGCGGAAAGATGCAAGGATCTTTCGGTGTGATGCTATGGTCGCATACATAGGTTATTGGCTCACATCGGAAGCGCCCGAAAAAAGGAAGCTACTCGGCGAATGCTGGAGGCTTACAAAGGAGGCTCTAGAGGCCTTCAAGGAAGCAGAAGACGTTTGGGGATACGGGAGGACTTTCAACCAACTCTCGTCAAGCGTTCTGTTTAGATTCTGTCTCGAGTGGGATTTTCGGGTTCGCGAGGAAATGATTAGGGAAGCAATAGAGCATGGAGAGCAAGCGATCAAGGTCCTTTCCACGTTTGGAGACCCTCATGAACTTGCAAGAGTCTATGCAAGAAATGCTTTCTATCTAGGAGTGTTCGACTATTATTTTTTGGACATCGATGAAAAGGGAAGGGAGAATCAGAAAGCGCAAAGCTATTGGCTGAAGGCCAGCGAACTTTCCGAAGAGATAGCGCTACTTGAATTACTATATCCAGTTTTCGGAGGCAAACTCTCTATAGGTTGGGGAGAAGGTACGAATGAGACACTGCTGAAGCTCAAGAAAGCGCTAAAGTACGCTAGGAGAACAAAAGACAAACTCCTCATCGGATGGGCCCTAGACTGGCTAACATACCATGCTGCATGGAGTGGCGCCGCCATCGAAGGCAAGGATGAAAGTCAGAAGCTCATGAAGACAGTTTTGCAATATATGGATGATGCAAGAAATCAATATTCCCCCATTTCCTTCACAAGCCCTCGTGCCGACAACGTCTGGATCGAAACGTGTCATACCCAGTACTTTTTTGCGTCGGATTTTGAAACAGATGTCAACAAAAAACGTGAATTATTAGAAGAAGCCTTGCGAGGCATGCCGGTCAGTCTAAAAGTAGCTGATACTTCGGGATACCCCGAAGTCATTCTATATGTTCATCACATGCTAGTGAATTTACTCACATCATTAGCCAAGATCGAATCAAACTCAAAGAAGAAAAAAGAATTTCTAAAAAGAGCTCTGGAACATGAAAACGAGGCGATCCGGCTCACCGAGCAGTTTCAACCCTTCCTGTACTGGAATCGAGGCATAATGCAGCTACATCTGGCCGAAATAAAACATGAACTCGCACAGTTGGCCAAGAAGCTTGAGATCAAAAGAAAACTCCTCCAAGAAGCTCTATCAGACCTGAAGAAATGCTTGGAGCTCCTCCTTAAGGGTATGACACTATATCGGAAGAGCTCAGTTATGTTCTTCACGACTCTAGGAAATGTTGAATATAAATACGGAAATTGGCTAAGCGGTCTTTATGAACATACCAACAACAGAAAGCATTTGAAAGAGGCAATAGAGGCTTTTGAGGATGCCGCCGCATCATTTCAAAAGACTAACCTGAAAAGTCGGATGGCGGAGTGCAATTGGAAAACAGCTCATGCATACGACACCCTGACAGAGTATCTGAAGGCGGCTGAAAACTTCGACCGTGCTTCAAACAACTACGAAAAAGCCGCGGAGAAGATCCCCCAGCTTAAGGTCTTCTATCAAGACCATGCACTTTACATGTGTAGTTGGTGTGAAATCGAGAAAGCAAGACATCATCATGCAGAGAAACATTTTGGACAGGCAAAACAGCACTATGAGCAAGCCAAAGACCTCCACGAATCAACTGAGAGATGGAGCTACCTCAGCCAGTACTATTTGGCATGGGCTCGATTGGAAGAAGCAGAAGATCTAAGTCGAAGAGAAAAAACCGAAGAAGCCAAAGACCTCTTTCAACAAGCTGCTAGCCTATTTGCAGAAGCGAAGAGGGCTATCAAGGCCAAACTGGACAAGATTGAAGCCAAAGACGAGAAGCAGATGTGCATGAAACTGATCAACGCTTCAAAGATAAGACGTGATTACTGTCTTGGAAGAATCGCCTTGGAAGAAGCAAAAATTCTTGATCGGCAAGGCAACTATGCTGTGAGTTCAAAGAAATACGGATCAGCAGCAGAAATGTTCCAAAAAATTGCCAAAATAGAGTCAGAGCAACGTCGTGAAGAGCTGCAACTGATAATTCGTCTCTGCCAAGCTTGGGAGAAGATGATGATAGCTGAAGCAAAGGCCTCATCGACCATGTATGGGGAGGCTGCAGAACTGTTCAAAGAAGCCAAGGAATATGCCCTTGACCAACCAACCAGTCTACTTGCCTTAGCCAACAGCAGTTTCTGCAAAGCGCTTGAAGCCGGAACAAAATTTGAAGAAACCAGAGATGCAACGTTGCATACGGCTGTAACTCGGCATTTGGAAACCGCAGCCAATTACTATGTCAAGGCAGGCTTCAAGACCGCCTCAGAGTATTCGAGAGCTACTCAATATCTATTTGACGCCTATCTGTATATGGACAACGCTAAGAAGGAAACAGATCCAGAAAAGAAGGCTAGATACTACATGATGGCTGAAAAAGTCCTGCAAACCTCAGCCGGATCATATCTAAAAGCGAGACATCCAGAAAAAAGGGAGCAGGTTCAGCGGCTTCTGGAAAAGGTTAAGGAAGAACGAGAGCTAGCCGTGTCCCTCAGTGAAGTGTTGCATGCACCCGGTATTGCTTCAGCCACATCGAGTTTCGTCACGCCAACTCCTAACGAGGAAAAGGCGGTGGGTTTAGAACGATTTGAGCATGCAGACATACAAGCAAACCTGATTGCCACAGCAAAAGAGGTGAATGTTGGCGAAGATGTGGACTTGGAAATAGAGCTGGCCAACGTTGGAAAAGCTCCCGCCTTGTTGATGAAAGTTGAAAAAGTCATTCCAGAAGACTTTGACATTAAAGGAGTACCCAGTGTTTACAGGGTTGAAGATTCTTATCTCAACTTGAAGGGCAAAAGGTTGGATCCAATGAAGACCGAAGAAATAAGAATTGTTGCCCGGCCACGGTCCAGAGGAACGTTCAAAATGACACCTCGGGTCTTATACACGGACGAAACAGGCGAATACAAGTCGCACGAGCCTGTTCCCCTCACAATAACAGTCAAAGAACTAGGGATCAAAGGATGGATCAAAGGATAGAGATAATCAAGCCCGCGCGATTTCAGGATAACTTTTCAACTGTTGTGTTAAGTCTTGTTTAAAGATCTCACGTGCTTCAGCGTATTTTCTTGAAATGATCTCGGAAGATTTGTTTACCGCATCCTTGGATGATAGGTCTATCTCTTCACAAGTAAGTTTGAATACTTCGCAAAGATGATGATATGTATTCTTCCATTATGCGCGCGCTTAATTTAGAAATTAGAAAATTAAGTTTCTTCGGTGACTGTGTTTTCTAGGATGCCGATTTTTTCAATCTGTATTCTTACGATGTCGAGAGGCTGTAGAAACTTTGGTTGAGGTTTTTGAGCAAAACCGACGCCGGCAGGAGTCCCTGTTGCAATTATGTCGCATGGTTCCAAAGTCATTATTCGGCTTAAATGATGTATTATTTCATAGACATTGAAAACCATGTTTTTTGTTGTTGAATCTTGACGAGGTTCATTGTTGACCCATGTGCGGATGAATAAGTTAGATGTGTCTTGTAGCTGGTTTTCGGTGGTTATGCTTGGTCCTGTTGGGGCGAAGGTGTCGATGCTTTTTCCCCTGGTCCATTGCTTGTCTTTGAATTGAAGGTCTCGTGCTGAAACATCGTTCAGGATAGTGTATCCGAAAATGTATGATTTAGTCTCTGAAACTGAAACGTTTTTGGCTTTTCTTCCCATCACGATTGCTAGTTCAGCTTCGTAGTCAAGCTTTTTGACAAAGCTTGGTTTGACTATGTTTTCATTTGGACCAATTATTGTTGTATGCGGTTTTATGAAAATCACTGGTTCGTCAGGTATAGCGGCGTTTTGTTCTGCCGCATGGTCCCGATAATTTAGACCTAAACAAACAATTTTGGGTGGAAAATCTATCGGTGACAGTAAAGTCACTTCGTTGATTGGGCGAGAGACGGATTCAATATCCTCTTTTGTAGCCTCTCTGAACTGCTTTTCTGCAGTTTCACCTCCTATTCCTGAAGCTATGAAGTCTCGAAACAGTTCTGGGAGTTGCATGTCAAGACGTTTCGCTAGTCTGGGCAAACAAGTTATTTTATCGGATGTCAAGACGCCGTAGTTTTCTCTCTCTTCATCAAGATAGCGAGCCAGTCTCATTTCCTAAACCTTCTTTTCTTTGGAACAAGTTCAAACTATCACATGTTGGATAGTTTCACAATTCTACTAATTACAGACGGGACAAAATATGTTTTTGCGAGAAAAGAGACTGACTTCGCGCGCGCTATCTTCCCTTCCCCGGCGTGGGTACAAGGCCGAGTTGCTGCATCAAGCCCAGGGTATCAAACCTTTCCCAGCCTTCCACGAACTTGCCGCCAGCAATGCGGTCGATGTAGATCCCACATATCGTCACCTTCTTGTTGGTAGGGGGGATACCGCTAAATTCACCTTTGTGTGTGCCAGTCATTGTAAAGCGTACCGCTACCTTATCCCCTTCGACGACCATGTCATCAATGGTGGAATGATTGTCGGGAAAGGCGCTGTAGAACTCGCTCATAGATTGTTTGAAGTCCTTGAGGCCGTGTATATCCTCGCCAGTGCCACTGTGAAAGACGAAGTCAGTGGCGCATAACTCGTCTATTACAGCCATGGCGGCCGCCTTCCCCCTGTTCCACTCCTCAACAAAACGACGCTCTAGCGCCTTAATTTCTTTTGCTGACATGACAAATCACCCGCTAATTACTAACTAACCTATGTCTATCATATATAATTTTAACGTGCCCCCGCGGGTTGCTATACGAAACCCTCAGAGACGTTGAGAGAGAAGAAGATAAAAATTTAATGGTTGTATGATTGCCTATTCGGGTTTATCGTTCTAGTATCTGAAGCTAGAGCGTGTCAATCGTTAGACTTGACCAAGATTTGCATTAGCTTCTTTCTTCCGTTTTTAGGGGTGTCCAGCACCGGGATTTGTTGAATCACTTCTAAAGGTTTTGCTGTATATTCTGCCGAGGCTTGTGCAAACTCTGTGAGCAGTAGGTGCATTTTCTCAAGGAGTTTCGCGGCTTGTGTCCCTTCTTTTGTTAGGGCGTAGGTTTTCGGACGTTTCCGTTTAAAGACTAGTTTCTTGCCTCTGAGTTTCCTTAGATATTTGTAGGTTCTCCGTAAGGAGATGTTTGTTTTGTCAGCAAGTTTTTTGGCTGTTGTGCCGTTTTCTGGAATATTCTTGTAAGCGCGTTTTTCCGTTGCTGAAAGTTTCTCCTGTTGAGGTTTTCTCTTTGTTTTGAAGTAGAAGATGTAACTGTTTTCATTGTCTTTTGTTATGAGGTTTGCCTTTTGAAGACGCAGAAGAACTCTCGATAGGCTTCCGGTCGGGATTAAGGATTGTATTTCTTCATAGGTTTTAGGGCTTTCAAATAGTGCTTTAATTGTTTTTTCTTCGTAACATTCGGAGTGGGGCGGCAGAAGGCCTCTGATGTCTTGGAAATCTTTTGTTAATTCGTTAAGCTTGCAGCCAAACAGTGTTGCGTGGTACTTGTTACCGTTTTCTTTGGCTAGTCCAACTTTGATTAAGGGGTTAACGTATTCTTCGGCTATTGTTCGTCGGCTGTGATAATAGCCTATTTTTCTCAGTTTTTGTTGAAGTCTAACTATGGAATATCTTCCATTCGAGAGTATCTCTAATATTTGCAGGCGTCTCTTGTTCTTTAATGTGTTTAGCAAGTTTGCGATGAAGTTAGCATTTTCCATTTTTCCATATAGTTTTCTGAGCTCATTTTTCAGTTTCCAAATGTTGCACCTTGTTACACATGTGATCGGCGTTAATGGGTGACAGCTTTCGCAAGTTTCCTTCGCTTTTCCTAGCACCCCTGCTAAGCCTGTTTCTTGTCGTGTCGCTTGCAGTGTTATTAAATCAATTTTGGTCTTCATGGTGCTGGACTCCCATTGACGTGTGTCATAAGAAATTGTTGGAGACGTTTTCAGAAGCAGGTTGAGGAGAAAGGAGAGAGAGCTCTTGTAAGCTTCCCGTCTCTGTCAACCTCTTATGACATACGTCATAATCAATATGACATACGTCATCCTTATATACCTTTCCCCACAACTAAACAAAGGTGAAGAAACAATTGCTAATTCCCTGCGAAATCGCCGTCAAATCAGTCATACCAGCAATAAAAGCAGCAATAGCAAAAGAACTCGTAGAAAAATACAGTCTAAAACAGAACCAAGTAGCCGAAGCCCTAGGAATATCTCAATCTGCAGTAAGCAAATACACTCGACGAGTCAGGGGACACGTAATAGAAATCGGCGACATAGAAGAAATACAACCCCTAATAAACAACATGATAAACCTATTCATAAATGGAAATCCAAAACGAGCAGAATTTCTAAGTCTTTTCTGCCAAACATGCATGACGATACGCAAGAAAGTCCTGATGTGCCAATTCTGCCAAAAAACAGACCCCAAAATCGAAATAGAAGAATGCGGCTTCTGCTTAACGTAAAAGCGCGGATGAAGACGCAATATACTAA
>JAOUJL010000308.1 GCA_029883255.1 Candidatus Bathyarchaeota archaeon
GAGACGTTGCTAAAAAATGCTAAACGGATAGGAGAGATCGTTAAGGAAGAAGTTGGACAGGAAAAGTATGTAGAGGTTCTTCCATACTTCCCGGTGTGTTCAAGCTGTGGTCGAATCTATACAACCAAATCTTACGAGTTTTTGCCCAAAGAGAACAAAGTCCTTTACGTGTGCGAAGGAATGGAGATTAAAGAGAAATGGATCAAAGGATGTGGACATAAGGGCGAGGCTGACTACACCAAGGGAGAGGGGAAACTAAGCTGGAAGGCTGGAGAGTTCGCAGCCAGGTGGAAAGCTCTAGGCATACGATTCGAAGCTTATGGAAAGGACATTGCTGATTCGGTGAGGGTGAACGATCGGATATGCCAGGAGATATTAGATCATGCCCCACCTATGCATGCGCAGTATGAAATGTTCTTGGATAAGAGCGGTAAAAGAATCTCTATGTCTGTTGGAAACGTTTTCACTCCTCAGGTTTGGTTCAGATACGGTTCTCCACAGTCGCTTCTCTTGCTAACCTTGAAAAGATTCATAGGAACACGGGCGCTGTCAATCACGGATATACCACAATACATGAACGAATTCGATGAACTGGAAGATGTCTACTTCGGAAAGAAAAGAATCACGGATGAAAAGGAGCAGGCAAAACTCACCGGCTTATATAAATACTGCCAATTGCAGAAACCGCCCCAAGAGCCTAACATTCACGTACCCTATAACTTGCTCACTTATTTAGCGAAAGTGGCTCCAAAGGGCTCGGAGACAGAGTACATTGTCAATAAACTTCATGACTATGGATATTTGGAGGATGGGGCACCAGAAGATCTGAAAAGAAGAACCGAGTATGCGCTCAACTGGGTACAAGATTTTGCAGAAATAACGGAAAGAGCTGTGAAGCTGAGCAATCAAGAAATCAGTGTGGTTAAAGAGTTTATTCAAATCCTTCAAGTCGAAAAGGATGAAAACGAGATACAAGGTGCCATCTTCAACATTGCAAGAAAACATGGAGTTCCACCGAAACAATTCTTCAAAACCTTGTACACAATCCTTTTGGGAGTACCAGAGGGTCCAAGATTAGGTCCGTACATCATCGCCATGGGAGGAAAAAACGTAATCAATGCGTTAAACAGAGCTTCAAAGAAGCGTTAAACATCGAAAAATCTTTTACTCAAGTGACAAGGTTGTTATGTTGGGCCCGTGGTCTAGTTCGGATTAAGACGCTGGCCTGCGGAGCCGGAGATCCGGGGTTCAAATCCCCGCGGGCCCGCTAAATGGTGAAGGAAAATGACCTCTGTTAATCCATTTGCAGAATTTCGTAAGGGATGTGAAATAGCATTAGGAGATGCTTTAGATAAGATACTTCCTAAGGTTTCGGTTCCTTCCATCACGTTTGAAATCCCTCCAAGCCTGCAGTTTGGTGAACTGTCCTCGTCTGTATGCTTTGAACTCGCTAAGAAAACCAAAAAAAAGCCATTCCAATTGGCTAAACAAATCGTAAAGGCTGTAAACATATCACGGTTTCCATTGATTCAATCCGTTGAGGCTGCTGGAGAGGGATACGTCAATTTCTATGCAAACTTTGCAGAATTTTCATCCTTAGCGTTTGAGTCAATTAGAATCCTCGATACTGAATATGGTTACGTCAAGACTGATGAGCCTAGAAAAATTATTGTTGAGCACACCAGCGTTAACCCAATTCACCCCATTCATGTCGGACATGCGAGGAACCCAGTGTTAGGTGACGCACTTGCACGCATATTGAGAGCTCGCGGGCACACGGTTTTTCGACACTACTACGTTGATGATGTTGGCCGTCAGACGGCAGTCATAGCTTATGGATACGAAAAACTCGGTAAACCAAAACCTGAAGAAAAGCCTGACCACTTCATCGGGACAATCTATACGATAACAAGTTGCATAACAGAGATTCAACGGCTCAAAAGAGAGGTTGAACAAGCAAAGGAATCGGCACCAGCTGAAGAAGTTTCAAAGCTGCAACGAGAACTCGACGACTGGGTGTCGGTAGCAGTTGATCTCGAAGGCAGATTTGCCAAGCTTTTCAATCAACTTCTTAACGTAATCAACAAAGACAAG
>JAOUJL010000309.1 GCA_029883255.1 Candidatus Bathyarchaeota archaeon
CCACTCTTCGAGGGGGCGGGGGTTACCAAACGTTGCTTTTCTGGCGCCTTCCGAAAGAAAACGTAGAGCCAAGTCCACTCGTCTCTGAGGCGAGATGTCCACTGCCATGTGATAAGTCACACCACCATAACCGATCCTAGTAGTGTCCTCGCAAGGCGCTGAATTTTCAACAGCGCTGACAAGAATTTGTATAGGATTTTGTCCAGTGCGAAGATGAATAATTTCGAAAGCATTTCTCAGCACATTAACAGCTCTTGCCTTTTTCCCAGCGGTCATTCCTGGCCGCATGAGATTGTTCAAAAACCTCTCCACGATGTTGACTTCGCCCTTGCGAAATCTTCCGTGTTCATGCCGTCCCATGCTGTGAGGGACATAAACAGGTTTGAGGGTGACATAGCGTTTGAGGCCGGGATTTTCTACCTTGATTCCGTCAAAACTCCATTTTCCGAATAGTTTGATTTCCTGTGTCTTGCTCAACTACGTGCCACCTTAACAAACGTTTTGGGTTGGGAGGGCGTATTTAAACATTGTTGAGGAATGGACTGTTTATTTTAGAGATTTATAACGACTATGATTTTCCACATCCAAGCTTCAACTTGTGTTTTGCCTGATTAGTGGATTCATGGACATAGAAGGAGAATGTTTGCTGAAACTGCAATACTCAATTTCACAACAACTGTAGTTAAAATAACATATTAAATAAACACATCAAATAATAAACCACACACCGGCAAAAGTGAAAAATATGTCTGGAACAGAAACTCTCATACCATACATCAAACCGCAAGACAAACAAACACAACCCACAATCATTGTAGACAACCGCGAAGCATCCACAGCCACAAAAATCATCAAAGGTCTAAAAGAACACGGCGCTAACATCAGAACAGAAACCCTACAGAAAGGCGACTACATCATATCCGACCAATGTGCCATCGAAAGAAAGACCGTACACGACTTCGTCTATACACTCACACGAAGATACCTATTCGAACAATTATTCAGACTAAAAGAAGCCTACCCAAAACCCTTCATCCTCATAGAAGGATACCTCCCCATAATCTACAAATTCAGCAAAATCCAACCAGCCTCAGTGTGGGGAGCAATGTTCGCCCTCGCAAAACAAGGAATCTGCATGATACACACGACTAACTACAAAGAAACCATAGACTTCCTATACACAGCTGCCAGACAAGAACAAATAGTCGAAAAAAGAATACCCATTGTACACCCGTTCAAGAAACACGAAACATTAGCTGAAGCTCAAATATTCTTCATAGCCAGCCTCCCAAAAATCGGACGAGAAAAAACAATTGCTCTCCTCCGCTCATACCAAACCCCCATGAACGCTCTGATAAACGTAGATCAATGGGCTAAAGATGTCCATGGTCTCGGACCTAAAATCACTGAGAAAGTCAAACAGGTATTGCATATACGATACAAGGAGTGAATTCAGCATGGAAGTAAAAATTGTTCCAACAAAAAAGATCATTGTTTTAGGCGTAGACAAACGATCTCTCGAAAATCTCGCTTGGTGTGCTACAACTTACGGAATCAACCGCCTCTTGTGGGTTGATGGTTACCTCCTCTGTGTAGAGGTGTATGAAAAATCCTTCGAACACGAGATAAAAAGAAAGGCGTTTCCAATAAGCCAAGTCTGCTATACGAGCTTTCCAAAATACACCAAAGTCTTTGAGGTACAGAAAGGGGTCCGAATCCCCATCGTAAACGCTTCGGACATGCAAATATACCGCAATCTGTTAAAGGCTATTCTGAAAGGTCAATGATCAACTCACAAGTCTTAAGGGTCAAACAAGTGCATTTGATACATCGATGGTGTAAGAAATGATCAAGTCAGTGAGAACACATTGCTTGAAATACTCGCAGAAGATTACAGGGTAAAACCCAGGCTTACACATGAGCCGTGACGACGTTAAAGAAAGACTGAAGGATGTCGATGATGAACAATTGGACAAGCTACTAACATCACTGGAAGAGAAAGGCTTCCTAAAGCTGTACAAGAGTAGACGCGGTACAATCGACTTGGCGAAAGTAACGTGTGAAGGACTGCGAAAAGCAAAGCCGTTAGACT
>JAOUJL010000311.1 GCA_029883255.1 Candidatus Bathyarchaeota archaeon
GCACTGAGCTCACCTCTTCCGTTGATCATAAACTCATCTATACATTGGTTTATTCTTATTGGCATATTGTTAAAAGGTTTTTAAAAGGACGAGCGGTCTTATATGGCTTTGTTTATAAAGTTAAGGGGAAAACGCAGGAACATTCTATGTTTCATGGTGCCAAAAATGGAACAGCCTCACGTCGACGCCTTTCCTCATGTATCTATAATAATCCCAACGCGAAACGGGGAAAAAACCGTATGGACGCTTTTGGAATCAGTAATGAAAGTAGATTATGACAAAGAGAAGCTCGACGTGATAGTTGTAGACGGGTACTCCACCGATCGAACAAGGGAGCTGGTCTCGGAATACCCGGTTGAGTTAGTTATGGAAGATGGCCACGGGTTAAATGCTGCGAGGAACACAGGCATCAAACACTCGAGGGGCGAAATATTACTTTTCACCGACTGCGACTGTGTAGTTCCAAAGGACTGGGTTAGGAAAATCGTCGAAAACTTCAACGATCCAAACATAGGATGCGTCGGCGGCACAGTCTTAGGTTATAACGCGGATACCTTTAGCTCACGCTACGCTAACGAAACCTTATTTCGCATCATGCCATCATTCAAGACTAGAATAGTCACCAAAAACATTCACACTTTGCTCTACCCAGCTGGCTGCAACATGTCCTTCAGAAGAAGCGTTCTCGACAAAACTGGGTTATTCAATGAAGACATTCGATACGGTTTTGACGAAACAGAGCTGGTTGCACGAGTAGGAGAAGCAGGTTATAACACGGTGTTAGACCCAGAAGTACTAATCTATCATCGACATAGAGAGACAATTAAAGAGATCTTGAAGCAAATCTTTGGATATGCAAGAGGAAGCGTGCTTCTAATAAAAAAGAGGGGAATCAGAAATCGCATAGGCTTTTTACTTGCCCTCGATATGTTTGGTTTGATAGCCGGGCTTTTGCTGTTCGGCCTGCTCATTGCATCATACTTCCAAACTTCAAACCTCCTATTTGTACAGCTTTTTCTGTTGCTTGTATTTGCTCCCTTCATCCTAGCGATGATTAAGTATGCCCTGAGGGCGTTGAAAACCAAAAACTACCTATCAATATTCACATACCCATTCATAGACGCCTTAAGGATTATCGCCTTTTCCTTAGGGCAGTGGTACCAACTGTTTAAACGAAAGCCAACTTACGACATGAGAAAAAGCCGTCGTGTGCCCACAAACTGAAACTGCTCTGAATTGAGTAACATCGATTTGTTGGGAGACATATGAAAACAAAGGTCCGAACCGTTTCGCTAGTAATTCCCGCTTTTCAAGAGGAAAAATACATAGCAGCAACGTTGTCTAGGCTGGTCAACCTAAAACATCTCGTCGAAATCATAGTGGTTGACGGAGGAAGCGAAGATAAAACCGTTAAAGTTGCAAGCCGCTTCACGAATAAGGTGTATGTACTGCGAGAACGTGGGATAGCTAGGGCGAGGAATTATGGGGCTAAACGAGCATGTGGAGAAGTTTTGGTTTTTCTTGATGCAGATGTGATTCCCACCGTGGATTTTGTGGAAAAAGTGCTGGAAACGTTTAGTGACTCCACGGTCGTAGGCGCCACATGTTCTATTATGCCTGTAAAACCAAGATTTCATGAAAAAGTCTTCTTTTACTTTCATAACTCTCTCACTCGAATCTTAGCTAGGTTTAAACCTCACTGTCGTGGGGAATTTTTTGTGGCCAGAAGAAGCGAATTCTTGAAAGTCAACGGATTTGACGAAAGCTTACCGTGCAGTGAAGACCATGAACTTGCGTTTCGATTGTCAAAAAGAGGAAGATTCGTGTTCATTAAGAACCTCACCGTGTATGAGTCGTTAAGGCGGTTTCGAAAACTCGGATTTTTCAGAGTTGTTGGCATATGGCTTGCCAACTACCTTTCTTTTGTTATACGTGGAAAGAACGTTTCGAAGATTTGGCTACCCATACGATGAGTTCACAGCTACCACTGTGTGCATGTTTTTGGTGAGTTTGCCTAGGCAGAAATTGAGTGCGTGTGTGTGACGGTTCTTACCTCGGTCTAAGA
>JAOUJL010000310.1 GCA_029883255.1 Candidatus Bathyarchaeota archaeon
CAGTTTTCTGAAATATCCATCCTCTGCGCCTTTGGCTGTAGTTGATTTTATCCGTCGGATTTTTTATCAAAACAGTTTTTCCATCGTAGATTTGCCTTGCAGTTTCTGTTGTTGCTGTCCAGTTGCATAGCCAATCTTCATAAGAAGGCGTATGATGGTCGAAGTGGTAATGGCTCAATGTTACAATTTCGGCTTTTTCAGCGGCTACGGCAATTTTTCTGCGAGATTCTTCTATAGCTTTAAATTCCATCGGATGTGGAGGCAAACCGAAGCGGTTTGGACAAAGCGAAACTCCGACATCCAAAAGGATTTTAACATCTGGAGTTTCAACATGAGTGCACATGGACCTTACGCCGAAGCTTTCCGCAGCCAATGGAACAATGTGAATGTGTTTTAGCATAATTTTCAATATTTCACGAAGGCTATAACTTTTTATTTAAGCCTACATTAATTTTGCATGGTGGGCGATGACGACTCTGGCCCCGCTGAACCCGAAATGATTGGGATCTTGAGTGCGGAGCCTACTTCTTGTTCTTGCCAAGACACAAATGAGAAGAGTAATCATCAGTAGAAATGCTAAGACAGTAATTGATGAGAATTCTGGAATAACATTTGGTGAGACCCGCATTATCGATAACGCAGCAACTTTAATGTGATTTTCAAGGTCACCCACCTCGACCCAGTCAAGTGTTTCAGTAGAGGTTGAGTTGTCATAGGCTGTGTGAATCCAGCCTGGGGTTCCCATGTTCCAGAGATCATTGTAAAACAGCGGATAAGAAATAAGCATTGTGCTAGAAGCTACCGGAGTTGCATCAGAAATGTTTAGTTCAACTCCCCAATATGAAAGAACCCAATAGTCAACCAGTGAAGGATCCATGAATGATTCATGATCCGAACCTCCAGGGCTCTCTGGAAATGTGTTTATCCCCAAGTCTTGGGCAGCCTCTGTTATAGTCTGGCTTAAGTCACTTCCCGGCGTTTCAGAAACGTACAAATCATCGCTTCCAATGCAGTCTAAATTGATTACGGCAATTATATTTGCCATATCACTCTTATGCTGTTTCACGAAGTTTGCTGAACCAGCCAAGTAAAGCTCCTCACCAGTGAAAGCAACAAACAGGAGCGTGTATTCGGGCTGATAGTAACTTCTATTGATTGCTTCAGCAAACACTCTGGCTAGCTCTATGACTCCTGCTGTACCAGCACCATTATCGCAGAATCCGCTGCACATGACCGTGTCGTAGTGACCTGAGATTATCACTAGCTTTTCTGGGTCCTCGTAACCTGTTATTCTTCCAACAACATTATAATGAGTCCCATCACCAATGACTGCCCTAACAGTAACATTGGCAGACACTGCAGCGTGTGCACTTTCAGCACCTCTGATCCACAAACCATCATTATAATTAACAAATCCAGATGGAATGCCCAAATTCCAATAATAGCATTCATACAGTGGTTTACCACCAGATGAAGCAAAAAGGGGAGGAGTGAAATTCATCCAATCATACCACCACGTGTAGATAACAGCCGCTGGAGGCTGAGCATACAACTTGTTTTCAAATGGTGGTCGCCATCCGGGATGCATGCGCACTTCTCTACCAATTAAAACGATTTTTCCAGTTGTGTTTATCTTATCCCATGCAGTCGTGTTTATGGGGTTTGTTCCTAACTGGGTGTGGTCAGCTGCTGGAGGCAACGGTAGAATTACGAGATCAGCGAAAATTCCTTCCTCAGGAGTCGGCCAACTGTAATGTTCGCATTGGAAAGAATCAATCACAACTTGGTCAACAAGTGTGCTTGAATTCCCATCTTCATCAATAACAAGAGAAGGCTTGTCTGATAGGCTCCAATTTGTAAATTCAAAAGGTTCAAGCCAAGCCTCCAACCCAAAACTTTCAAACTTCTCCTTAATCAAGTTCGCAGTTTCATTCGCGCCAATGGAGCCGGCTGAACGAAAGTCAGGACGACTGAAGGCGATATTTTCTAAATCCAAATCACAGTCATATGCTTTCGAGCCGTTGACAAGTGCAACAACTTGCTGTTCAAGAGGGTCTAAAGCTAG
>JAOUJL010000313.1 GCA_029883255.1 Candidatus Bathyarchaeota archaeon
CCATTATGTGCACTGTTTGAGTTTCATCAAGTCTTCTTATCGCGTGCCCAACAAGGATGTTGGTAATGCCAGGTGCTAAACCACAACTCGGAATTATAGTCGCATTTGCTCTTGCAGCCTCGTCGTTCAATGTTAAAGGGTTCTCTGGCATATATGAAACGTCTACTAAATCCTTTCCCGCGTCAACACATACTTTTACTAAGCCATAGCCAAGTTCTCCTGGCAAAAAACCCATCACGAGATCGAAAGTCTCTAAAGTGCGTACTAATTCACTATAGTTTGACACGTCCAATTGAATCCCAGCAACATTGTCTTTGCCGATTCCCTTGGCAACCTCCTTGGCTCTCACCATGTTTTTATCTGCCACAAAAACTTCAACTGAACTCATGTTTTCAGCAAAATCTTGTGTAGCGACGGAACCTATTTTTCCGCAACCTAAGACGAGCACTTTCATAAACTAGGAAAAGACATCAGTGTCAATAAAGCTTTCTGGATGTTAACTTACATAAGAAGTGTGACAAGTAGCTATGCACGTCAGCAGACAATTTATCATAGTTCATTGGCAACACCCTGAATGGGTTTGTGCGCATACATGAAGAGTCATGAATGGCAAAATTGACGCTTCAGGTCTTCCTCTTCATTTTGGAGTTGTTTTGTAGTTTAGGCAGAAGCTACAATCTTCTAATTTGATTTTGGGGTCTGCTCTCTGGCAAAACCGGCACATCAGACCACTTTTGCGTATCATCATGCATGTTTGACAGAATAATCCTAGAGATTCGGTTCTTTCTAAGCTTCCATTTACAAGCAGCTTTGTCATATTATTCATATGAGGTTGTAAACCTTCTGTCTTGTCAATTTTTATTACGTGGCCCCTAACTTGCCGAGTGTATTTACTTACTGCTGATTGAGACACTCCTAGGATCTCAGCTACTTGATCCTGTTTTAGACCGTATATTTCCACAAGTTCTTTGGCTATTGTTGCTCTTATTGCTGGTATAACTGACTTTACAGCGATTTCGCAGGGGAGTATCAAACGATTTTTCACCGTTGTTTAGTTGTATGGGGAAAGTATATAAGGATGACGTATGTCATACTAAATATGACGTATGTCATAAGAGGATGTGAGAGACTTGAAACCCACAGAAACTTCCCCTCTATTTTCTCCTAAACTACTTCTGAAAACGTCTCCAAAAATTCCTTATGACATACGTCAGCGGAAGTCTGGCACCACGATAGCCAAATTTCGTTCAAGTCCACTACAAGTGACACAAAGAAAAACAAGCATAGCAGAAGTGCTGAAAGAGGCAAAAGAAACCTGCAAAGACTGCCATCCATCAACTCCAATGATATGTGTGACAAGATGCAGCATTTGGAAACTCAAGAATGAAATCAGAAAACTGGATCGAACGATGAAAAATCCCAACTTCGTGACAAACCTGCTAAACACACTGAAGAACAAGAGACGCCTGCAAATATTGGAAATGCTTTCGAACGGACGATATTCCACAATTAGACTTCAACAAAAACTGAAAAAACTAGGCTATTACCATAGCCAACGCACAATAGCCCAAGAATACGTCAATCCCTTAATAGAGGTCGGACTAGTTCAAGAAGACAATAGCAGGTACCGCGCGACGGTGTTCGGCTGCAAACTTGACGAATTAATGAAAGACTTCAGTGACATTGAGCAACTTCTGCCGCTTCACTCCGAATGTTATGAAGAAAGAACGGTTAAGACATTGTTTGAAAGCTCAAAAACCTACGAAGAACTAAAATTTCTAATCCCAACTGAAAGCCTATCTAGAGTTCTTAAACGTCTTCACGTGGCAAACCTCATAACAAAAAATGATGAAAACAACTACGTCTTCTACTTCAAAACAAAAAGAAATTCTCAGCAAGAAAAGCTTTCACCAACAGAGAAGCGCGTTTACAGAAACATTCCAGAAGAAGGCATAACAGGTAAAGAACTTGCGAGTAAAACAAACATTTCTTTACGGAGGACCTACAAATATCTAAGAAAACTTAGAGGAAAGAAACTCACCTTTAAACGGAAACGTCC
>JAOUJL010000312.1 GCA_029883255.1 Candidatus Bathyarchaeota archaeon
GCTTCTGACATAAAACGAGTCTACGGCATTGATGTTTCAGCCATAGGCAAGGACAGTATTCCGGTGAGAATTGCGGAATTGACTTCTGGCGCCCACGCAGTCTTGTATTGTGCGGAGAGAGTGGTTAAGGAAAATAGCGTGTTGAGACTTGGTTTGCCGGCGAAGTGTAGTGTGAGTTTTGTTGGGAGCAACGTTGCATTGCGATCGTTGGTGCCAGCGGAACAGGAAATTGTGGGCTGCGCCGAGGACGATAAGAAGGTTTTGGAGAAGGTTCAGATTTCAGAGATGCTTAACCCTCGCGCTAGAGGATTCAGAGTTTTGGAAATTACCCCAAGTTCTGAGTAAGCAAGCCCTTACCGTTTTTGTTCCTTCATTCTTATGTTCAAGGCCGAAGCTTTGGTTCAACTGGTCTTCTTTTTGTGTTTCAGTCCGAGGTACAACCCGTATAAAACGGCTAGGCTCACCAGTGACCAGAAGGTGAAGAAGGCTAGGTAATAAACGACGCAGCGGTCATGATAGCGCATATACATTTTCACTGTCTTGTAAGCGAATTCGGCGAGCAACCACCCGAACAAGATCGCTGGAACGTACCAGGGCGGGAAGAAGAGAGAAGCCGTTGCAAGGACCAAAATGAAGCCTCGAACTAGAAGGTTGAAACGAAAGAAAGAGGGGTTGAAGCCGTGTTTTGCGAACTGTTGACCCACCCCTATGAAATGGTGAATGCACTTGCGCGTCGCTGTTCTCAGTGTAGGAGACCCTTTGAACCAAATGATTGCCTCCGGCTCGTAAAGTATCTTGTGCCGTTGAGCCACCTTGTAGGTGAGCTCGGTGTCCTCTCCACGGTACAGAGTTTCGTCAAAGCCACCAACCTCGAGAATCACTTCGCGTCTTAGGGCGAGGTTCATGGTAGGTGCTATCTCAACGTAAGCGTGTTGTGTTGGCATTTCTATTCTATTTCCAACGCAGGCTAGAAAACGGGCAACGCCGCAGTCTGTGTTCCATAGGCGCGTCTGACCAGTAACACCAGCGATACGCGGATCAGCGAAGTGTGGCAAAATCTTTTCGATCCATTGAGGCTCCGCGTAACAGTCGGAATCCGTAAAGAAAACGATGTCTCCCGTGCTTTCGTTGACGCCGAGGTTGCGAGCGTGTCCGAAGCCAAATCCTGGCTCCGCAACGAGTTTGACGGGATACCGTCTTAAAACGTCCAAGGTGCCGTCGGTTGAGCTTCCGTCAACCACCACCACCTCGTCCGGTTTGCGGGTTTGCTTGAATATAGATTCAAGACTTTTGCGAATGGTTGCCGCCGAATTCTTTGTTAAAAGAACCACCGAAACCTTGTAACCGTCGATTTGCAAGGAGGGGACACCAGCTGGATAGGGCGACGGGCGGATCATGCTTTGCTCTTTCTCACTTTCACTATCTCGAGGCTTATGTCCAGTGCTTTTGCGCTGTCAGTTAGTTCTCCGAGGCTGAGGATGTCGGCTCCCGCACTGGCAAATTGGAGGATGTTTTGCTCGTTTATCCCCCCGCTGGCTTCGACTAAAACTTTGTTTCGAAGTCTCTGTTTCTTAATCAGCGCTATGGCTTCCTTTACTCCTTGAGGAGAAAAGTTGTCAAGCATGACGATGTCGACCCCTGCCTTCGCTGCTTCTACGGCTTCATCTGCCGTGGAAACCTCGATTTCGATTTTCTTGGAAAACGAAACAGTGCTTCTAACTTTTTTCACAGCCTGATCAATGCTTCCAAGAATTGCTAGATGGTTGTCCTTTATGAGAATTAGATCGTCTAAGTGGAGTCGGTGGGTGTCGCCTCCACCGAGCATCACTGCTCTTTTGTCAAAGTAAGAGAGTCCCGGCGCCACTTTTCGGGTGCAGGCTACTCGAGTTTTGCAGCCAGAGCTTCTAACCTTTTCGACCAGTTGGTTGGTGGCGGTGGCTATGCCGCTCATTCTTGTGAGGATGTTGAGGAGGGTTCTCTCGATGGAGAGTAGTGTTCTGGCGTCTCCAGCAACCTTCAATATGACTGTTTTTTTCTTGACTTTAGAACCATCTGAAAC
>JAOUJL010000314.1 GCA_029883255.1 Candidatus Bathyarchaeota archaeon
GAATGAACTATACGGAAGAAGTAAAGAGAAGGTCAATTCAAAAACAACTCTGACATAAGCTACGACCCCCCTCTATAGAGGGGGGTGATAAGTAAAAACTGGGTTTTGTGTGTGTTCTGTTTTTAGGGGGGATTCCGGCGTTCGTGCTCTCTGACGTGTGTAAAATCAAGGAGTATTATGTGATCGGGGTTGCAGCTTGGAGGAAAATGTTCGCCAAGACATGTGTACTGGTGGCCAAGTGACTGAGTCGTTTGACGGGGTTTATTCACGTAGTTTTTCTTTTCTTAGAGGTATTTCGTTTTCCAGATATTTTTGATTCAGCATTTTTTCTATTCTTAAGAATTTTTTGGGACCCTTCTTATGGATATTTATCTCTCCTTCGAAAAGATCTAATATTGCATGGGCTTCTTGTGGAGAATGCATATCACGATCCATTACCGCTAGAGTGGTGAACCCCTTTGATTTCAACTCTGGGATGAGTGCATTCAACCATCTTCTAGTCTGGACGGTGTGATGTTGCAGCAAAACATCTGAGATTATTTCTATGCAAGCTCTTCTTGGAACTTCGAGTGAGTTGTCTAGCCTGCGGAACGCTGAGGATAAAGCGATGTTAATATCGTTTAGATTTTCTACGCCTTTCAATTTGAACACGTTGGGCAGGCTTTTGATGATTTTGTCTGCTTGAGGATTACATATAAAAACATAGAAGGTTGACTGAAATTCTTCTGCGAGGTTCTTTGTCTCACTCGACTTAGCAATAACGTGAAACGTGATTTGACCCTTCTTTGCCCCCGTTTCAAGAAATCTGTTGACCAGCATGTCTCTTTCGTTGCATGAAGGTGATGTTAATATGACTGCATAATTTCTGGGCATACCGCCAAACAACAAGTCGTCAAGATCCGCAAATCCAGTGGCAATGCGTTCTGGAAGAACAACATCGGTCACAGGTTCAGGCTTAAGCACTCGACGTCCAGTTTCTATGTACACTAGTCTTGACTTTATTTTTTCTATGTCTTTCTTGGCCCCGAGTTTTTGGAATATTTCCAACGCTTGGTTGAGCAAGTCATATGCCTTTTCTCCGTCGCCTTCCTGTTTTCTTTCTAGGTACACTCGAGCGTATTCATAGAGGACCATTTTGGCGAACGTGTAGACGTCCCATCGCCTTGCACTTAGAGCCTCATGCTCTTGAAGGCTCTTTTCGAAATGCTCGATAGATTCTTTCCATTTCTTCTGGACACGGAACAGCATTGCTTTTAGTGCATCCGTGGTAGCGATGAACTCTTTATCCTCTGTTTCGAGAGAAAACTTGTGCAGGTTATCAATTAGACTCTTGGCTTTCTCGATTTCCCCAAGCTCTATGTAAGTTCTAGTAAGAAATCTAGAGGACTCCATTTGCAGGTATTTTGCTCCAGCTTTTTCATAGACTTCATACGCTTTTTCAGCATATTCTCTTGCCTTGACGTATTCCTCTTTGTCAAAATGAAGCCACGCGAAAAACCCATAGCTGCCGGCGATTTGCTGAAACTCGTTTAGTCTTTTGGACATGCTCATCATTTCTTTGTAGTATTGTTCGCTCTTGTCCCATTCTCCTAATACCTGATAAGTAAGTCCAAGAGTACCCATAGAATAGGAAAGGTTAGGCATGTTGCCAGCTTTCTTATCCAATGCAGCGGATTCCTCCACCAAGTGAACTGCTTTGTTCATATTTCCCATGCCAATGTACGCCCATGTCAGATTGGTGCCAATAAAAGATTGTAAGCCGATATGCCCTATTTTCTTCGCTAGTTCAAATCCTTTCTCCAAAGATTCCAAACGTCTTTCATTTTCTTCTGCTGTAAGTGTTGTGGGAAGATTTGTATATGCACGCAACGCGGTTTCCATGTAACCGTTATCAAGGGCTATTTTCAAAGCCTTCTCCAAGCAATCAAGGGCCTTCTTCTTGTCTCCTGTGAAAGAAAAGATTGTTCCCAAACTGGTGTACGAACTTGCGATAACTTCAAAGGCGTTCAGTTTTTTGGCAAGCCTAAGGGCTTTCTCAACCCAAGAAAGAGC
>JAOUJL010000057.1 GCA_029883255.1 Candidatus Bathyarchaeota archaeon
TTTCTGTGAGGTCTCCGAGGAAAAGGTAAAAGGGACCTTCAATCCTCTCGTTTTCTTCGATTTTGACCTTTTTCTTTACGCTTTCGATTGTGAAGGTTGGCAGAACAGACTCTAAGAATCCTCCTACAACTATTTTTCCGCCGGTCATGCATGCTCCAGCCCTTCCTTCACAATCTTTTTGAACATAGATTGTTCCGTTATGCATTCTCAAACCCACGAATTGGCCGGCAGTGCCGTAGATTTTGATTACGCCCTTCCTCATGTAGACTCCCGCTTCGTTTCCGGCGTTTCCATAGACGATTATTTTTCCTCCACGCATTCCACGGCTGCTTCCGCGGTACGGTGCGCCCAGGTAATCGCCGGCATCTCCGTGGATCTCGATTGTTCCCCCCTTCATCATAGAGCCAGCCCATCTCCCAACATTCCCATGGACAGTTATTTTTCCGCCTGCCATTTCTTCACCCAAGTGCATGCCTACATCACCGTGAATTGCTATCTCTCCATTTGTCATATATGCTCCTATTCTTCGAGCTTTGCTCACATCGCCGTAAATCGCTATGGTTGTTCTCTCTGTTTGGTGCTCTGTTTTTGTTTCCTCAACCTTGAAGAGCTCTCCAAGTTTTTTCTGTTTGTTTCCCTCCCAAATCGGGAGCCCTTCTATTTCTTGGCGGGTTTTGCCTTGGAAAAAGTCTGGGTTTATGCACTCGGTTGCTATTGGAAACTTGAAGGAATTTAAGGGGTAGAGGTTTGTCATCAGACATCAGCTTTTATTGTTATCGGGTGTGAAGCTTCCAGATAGTTTTCTGTTACTGGATAATTTTCGTATTCAACTGTCCAGTACTCCCTGAATCTCCTCTTCATTTCCTCGGTTATTTTGATGGGTTCGGACACTTGCACGTCAAGCCAAATGGTGGCTCCTTCAACATGCCTTAATATTTCTCCGTTCTTGGCAACTATCTTTCCGCCTTTAATAGTGTACGCAGCGTTCTCAAATGCTCTTCTGACAGTCTTGTACTTTTTGGAAGGGTCTGTAGTTTCTGGGTTTATGGCATATATGGCTACGTCAGCGTCTGCACCCACACCTAAATGCCCCTTCTCTTCAAGCCCTAGAGCCTTAGCCTGTCCTGCCCTTGTCATTATTGCAATTTCATAAAAGCTTAATTCACGATCAGTCGACGGAAGAAGGCTTCTGCTTTCCGCCCGCGGATTAATTTTCTTGAGGGTCGCCTCTCTGGCTTTTCTGCTCATAAACCAACCAATGATTCTCGGATAATAGATGAACGGACCGCCGTTTGGGTGATCTGTTGTCATAAAAATTCTCCATGGATCCTTTACCAGTAGTGCTAGCTCGAGACCTGTTGACCACTGGATCGCGTGAACATAGCTTTTACGTCTGTAACGGAAGGGCACAATCCCGGAGGTTGTTTCGGTTTCCACGTCGTGATTTACCCACTTATTCCCGGTGAGCCCATAAAGCGAATATTGGAATGGACCGTCAGCGGTCATGGTTGTTGTATCTGTGAATATTACTTGTCCCATGTCTAAGGTTACGTGTGGATGGTTGTTGACGTATTTTGCGATTTCCTCTGCTCCAGACTTAACTGTTCTCCAGTCTGAGCCTTTGAAAGCGCAGAACTGGCAATGGGTTACGTGAATCGCAGGTTTTCCTTCAGAAGCCAAATCTTCAACGCACTTCATTGTGTTCAAGGCTGTGACGTAGTTTCCAGGTTTTCCAAGGTTGTTTGTGTGGACGTGAATCGTGTGGGGCAAGTTTAGAAGCTTGTTTACTTTGCATAGTCCGCGGAGGATTTCGCGCGGGGTTATGCCGAAGTATGGAACTTGGTCGTCTATGCTGCTGACGTTGCGTCCGGAACCCCAAGCTTCTAGGCCTCCTGGATTAACGATTTTTATGGCGTATCCTTTCGTCGTGGCTATCATCCACGCCACGTATCTTGCACATTCCTCGATTTTTCCATCTCTTAGATATTCGAGTACAAACCACCAGTCGCCGAGAAGCGGGTAAGTCGCCTTATCCACCATTGGGGTGTCGTTCAATTCTTCATGGGTGTGTTTGGCTTCTAGCGGAGGCATGGAAGGGTTCATTATGGTGGTGTAACCCATTCTCGCGTAACGATAACCAGTTGTAAACGTGGAAGGAACTGAGTGGCCAACACCTGACCTTGTATTAGGAGTTTTCCGCTCAAAATCCCTAAAGTGGTCTTCTGGCCTTAGAAGTCTTCCGGTGTTTACTTCAGACCCGGCGATATGACAGTGAATGTCCACTCCGCCAGGCATCACGGTCATCCCGGAAGCATCTATTTTCATTGCTTTGCTTTCGTTAACGTTTTCAACGATTTTTCCATCTCTGATTGCGATGTCCATTTTTTCGCCGTTAACACCGTTGATGGGGTCGTAAACGAAACCGTTTTTTATCAGAAGCTCCATTTATGCTGCCTCCACCGGTATTTTCCTTTTGAGTCTTCTAACTTGGGAGAGAATTCTCCTCAAGATCTCCTCGTCTGGGAGAACACCCTTAGGCGAGTCAACAACTTTTTTGAGGGGGAGGGGCACGTGGTCCATGCGGTAGGCTGTTCCGGTTGCCTCTATCCCAACGAATGCGGAGGGAATAACGACATCGGCCATTTGGGCTGTAACATTCATGTGAGGGTCTATGACTATTAGCGGGTTTTTGACGAGGTGTTTAGCAGCTTTTCTTGGGAAGTTTGCGACAGGGTCCGAGGCAACTATCAGGGAAGCATCCGACTCTCCGCGTAAGAGAATATCGGTTACAGATGTTTCTCCGGGGTTGTATCGTGGATATCCCAGTGAAAAGTCAACAGCGTAAGGATACCCTGTCTGCCAGGTGAAAACAGTGTTTGCCCCTGCAACGTTGAAGTGTCCCCTCATGGGCATTATCACAAATTTTGTTCGCACGTTCAAGTCTCTAACAAGAGAGAGCGCAGCATCGATGTTTCTGAGCTTGCCCCTACTCATCGTCAGCCCAACTCCAAAAAATAAGATTCCGAAACTACATCTAATCATTAAGTCTGCAACCTCTTCAAGGTATTCCACTGGAACTCCAGCAACCTCGTCCACGTCAATTTCTTGGTCTCGAATCAGTGCTCTGAAGGCTTGGAGGAGCTCATAATCCTTGTTGGGCTCAACCTGTATGAAATAGTCAGCTATTTCAGCGGATCTCGTCTTCCTCACGTCAATAACTATTAGTTTTCTCCCTTCCTTAAACATCGTCGGTGGGAGCTCCATTCTGGGCTTCGGCGGAACAGAAGGCTTTTTCCTGAAGAAAACTCTTCTGAGAGCACTTTCAATTTTTTTCTTAGCTACTAAGGCTTTAATTTTGGTTAAGTATCCCTTCCAAGCGCTTCTCTGGAACCTCCCCTCCGAAAAAGCTGTATATCTCTCGATGTGTCGCGGATGGGCACTCCATGGATTGCTTCCCCAGTAAACCACAAGGTCTGCTCTATGTCTAATCTGTCCGAGAGTGCACGAAGAAATGCCAACGTCTTGGATGCTCAAAATTGAGGGCCCGTGACATACCACTGCTGTGTTATCGATCACTCCTCCAACTTCTTCTGCCAATTCGAGGCCTACGCGTGTGGCTTCGCAGCTTGTTGAACTCCAGCCGTAGAGTATCGGGTAGCTTGCTTCAGCCAGGATTTCGGCAGCCTTCTGGATGGCTTCTTCCAGTGAGACTTCGACGAGTTTCCCATTTTCTCTTATTAGTGGCTTCAAAATTCTATGTTCACTGTTGTAGCCTAAAAACTTTGATTCACACATAGCGCAGCCGTTTTTAACCTTGACGATTTTTTCGTTTTCGATTGTTAGCTCTATGTCATCGCATAGGCTTCCGCAGACCGGACATGTCACAGCCTTAACAACGATCATTTTTACCTTAACATACCCCACTCTTTAGACCTTTAAGTTTCTCAGATTAGCCATTAAACCTTTTGGATTCTTTAAGTATCATGGGCTGCCATTCTCACGCGCGCGCCCTAAAATACTTAGGGAAACGCTACAAACCCAAAGAACGAATAAGACCTCGCGGTTGGGTAGTCTTCAGATAATATTTCATTTTTCAAGCGAAATCAAGGAGCTTCTGGAATACGGGATAGAAGATTACCCAAGTCACGACTAAACGCAAAACATTAGTCGCGACTATAGCACCACCTTGCCTTAACCTAAGTTGTTGGTGGCTTTTCATTTCTGCCCTATTCTTGAAACATTGTCCAAATAAAAGACGGTTTAGCATGGGATAGGTAAAAAAACGTAGGGGGGTATCGTTTTTGGCAGATAAAACTTCTCGCAAAAACTAACTTTTTAGTTTAGACGCTGACATATTTGGAGCCTAATAACACAGCTATGTTGAAAACGACCTTTTTTCCAAAAAACAAAATAGATAGGCAAAAAATTGCGAAAAGAGTTTGACCGTAAAGCCTTTTCATGCGTCAACAGACCCTTACTTTTTATCGCAGTTGTTGTTGTTTTTTGCCTACATTTTTTACCAACAACAACTCCCACATGCGCGCGCGCCTACCCATGACATCTCGTAACAACCATTAAATGTCAAAAAGAGAAAAAGAATAATAATGAAGAAAGAGATGAAAAGATGAATACAAACATCCATGATATGAACGAGGAAAACTAGTAATTGAAATGTGAATAGGTGAAGAGGAATAGAGGAATAAATTGGGGGATTCCTTTGATTATCGAAATGTTATCCGGTTTTCTTTTTCTGTTTATTTTGGTTTTAAACCTTGCAATGGGGGCATTAGGTTATTTAATGGAAAAAGATGATTATGACCTAGACGCTGACCTGCAGAAGATTAACAATGATCCAAAGAAATTTCAAATAGGCATCGTTTTAGCGCTTATAGAACATGGTAGCGTCATCGCACTTACAATAATGTTGTTTATTGCTTTTAGTCCATATAACAGAATGCTTGGAATTGTTTTGCTTATCTTTCGGATAGGAGAAGGCTTGATCCAATACATTAATGAACCGAACTACTGGAAACTCATCAATATAGCAAGACAATACTCAGGTACTAGTGGTGTTGAAAAAACTTCGTTGAGTGATTTAGCTCGTTCCATTTTCAAAACAAAAGATACTAGATTCAAATTTGCGATGATTTGTTGGTCCATTGGTACCCTCGCTTTTTCAATCGTGTTGGTCACCTCTGAAGTTGTACCCGAA
Source organism: Candidatus Bathyarchaeota archaeon (assembly GCA_029883255.1). The sequence goes on from JAOUJL010000057.1 coordinate 5,213, forward strand.
ATTATTGGATGTTTGGGAATTGTTGCCAGCATTCTCGTTGGCTTCGGTACTGGGATAAAACTTGTAAAGCCCAAATTTAAATTCGAAGTTATCGGTGCTCTGTTTGCGATGCTATTTGAAGTAATCATTGGAGGATGGCTATTATTTTCTCCGCTCATCTAAAAGGATGGACATATCTGAAAATAAAAGCGATTGTCTGCATAAAATAAAGGCGCGCTCAGAAGTGGACCTGAATGAATGAAAATTCTAGAACGCAGCTAATTGCCCCTTGTGGAATGAATTGCAGTACATGTATTGCATTTTTTGGATATACAATGAGAGGTAAAAAGAGAAAACATCCTTGTACCGGTTGTTGGTCAAGGGAGAGACCATGTGCATTCATCAAAAAGAAGTGCAACAAATTGCTAAATAACAAACTCCAATATTGCTTCGAATGTACAGATTTTCCATGTGTAACTTTAGAAACACTTGATAAACACTACAGAGAAAAATATGGATTAAGTCTAGTAGAGAATCTCGAATATATCCAGAAAAACGGTATCAAAAAATTTCTGAAATATGAACAAGAAAGATGGCAATGCCCTATCTGCGGCGGATTAATCTGTGTTCACAATAAAAAATGTTACATTTGCAACGAACGCAAAGTTATTTAAACTTCTGGCGAAAAAAGCTGTTTTATGCCAAACAATATTCCTCTGGAGAAAGCTGTTGAATTATGCAAAGAACACAGGGACAAGCACAAGGTTCGTTTGTTCAGCCAATGTTGGGGTTGTCTGAAATATTCAAAAGAAGAGCCCAGCAAAATGTGTTTTTACAATGAAAAAAATTCTACAGAAAATCGTGGATGTAAATTTGTCAACAAACTGTTCGATGAATTGATGACCTAGATAAGCCTATTTTGAGTTTCCTCCACAAGTCATATTCTTGGATAAGCACATTGTTAGATAGGTGGGACAAATGGATCTTATTGGGAAGTATGAGGAGAAGCCGTTTCCGAGACTGCGTGAAATTATAGTTGATACAGTAGAACAAGGTCTTAAGAGACACCACAGTAAAGGATTGATCGAGCTAGATGTAACCAAGGGACGGGAACGCATTAGGAAGCATAAGGAAAAAACTGGGGAAACGGTGTCCTTTACCGGCTGGATAATGAAGTGTATCGGGCAGGCAGTAGATGAACACAAGCATGTTCAAGCTATGAGAAAGGGAAAAAAGATTGTGATTTTTGATGACGGGGACATCTCTGTTATGGTTGAAAGAATAGTTGATGACAGAGTCTTTCCCGTAGTATTCGTAGTGCGAAAAGCAAACAAGAAAAGTCTCAGAGAGATTCACGATGAAATTCGAAAGGCCCAAGCGCAGACAGAAGATGAATATTTTAGGAAGGAGGAGTCTCGAAGAGCAAGAATGCTTTTGTCATTGCCAAAGTTTCTCAGAAACTTCTTCTTCTGGCGAAAGATTAGGAAAGACCCGTTCTTTGTAAAGGAATATCTTGGAACTGTAGGTGTAACATCCATAGGAATGTACGGGAAAGGCACGACAAGCTGGCCGATCCCCACAAGTCTCCAACCGCTCTTTTTTGCCTTGGGCGGGATAGCAAGGAAGCCAGGAGTTATAGGTGACAAGATCGCAATCCGTGAATATCTCTGCATGACGATTTTGTTTGACCACGATGTTGTTGATGGAGCACCAGCAGCTCGATTCTTTGCACGATTGGCTGAACTAGTGGAGAACGGATTTGGGCTAATTGAAGAGTGAGTTGGACATGCAATGAGTAAAACATCTGCTGGGAGTTGCCTTTCAAGATGGAAGAAATGAAAGAATCCTATCACCCATTTAGATCCAAAGAAGCAAAGGAAAAATACTTGGTTTATTACGATGAGCGTGCAAAGCACTGGCCGATCGCTTCGGAGTGTAAGATGGTAGAAACTTCGTTCGGTCAGACGTTTGTACGTGCGAGTGGCCCCAAAGATGGACCTCCATTAGTCCTATTGCCAGGTGACACCGAGAACTCTCTTGCTTGGATACCTCAAATCGCAGCATTATCTGTCGACTATCGAACATACGCTCTGGATCACATCTTCGATAATGGTCGCAGCATCTATACACGTCCAATGAAAAAATCGAGTGATTTTGTGCAATGGCTGGATGAATTATTCACTGCGCTCGAGCTGAACAACATTAACCTCATGGGTTTCTCCTACGGAGGTTGGCAAGCAAGCCTCTACGCCCTTTCTTTTCCTCAACGTCTAAACACATTGATTCTGCTAGCTCCAATAGGCCTACCTCCAAGACTCGAGGTTTTTGTGCGTGGGATTATCCAATACTTCATCCCTATTCGTTTTATCGTGAAACGATACCTCTATTGGTACAACGCTGACGCAGTACGAAAGAACGAAACAACTCGAGAAGTTATTGACCGTATGGTAGATGAATTGCTTCTATCAACCAAGTGCTTCAAGCGTAGAGGATTTGTCAATCCAACCGTATTGACAGACCAAGACTGGCAGAGCCTAGAAGTTCCCACCCTCTTCTTGGTTGGAGAGAATGAGGTGACATATTCTGCTCAGAAAGCCATTCAACGCTTGAATGATGTTGCACCTATGGTCAAAACATTAATCACCCCTGATGCTGGTCATGATCTTGCAATCGTAAAGACAGAATGGGTCAACAACGAGGTGCTGAAGTTCCTGACAAACCACTAAGGATTGTAATGTGCGCATCATGCATGCATAGCAGTTTTAGGAAGGTGTCCATACTTCCATTTCTGCTTATATAAAAAGCACCTTTACCTACCCATGACATCTCATAACAGCTATTAAGTGTCAAAAAGAGATAATTATGGTTGATAGGAAGGGGAAGTGATATTGTGGGTAGGGTAGAAAAGTCGATTGAAATCAAGGCTCCACGTGAGAAAGTCTGGGAAATGCTTGCTTTTGACAGGTTTCCAGAATGGATGGATAGTATGAAGAGCGTGGCGTACACTTCCGAGGTGCGTACTTCCGAGGACAAGTATCGAGTGGGTGCC
>JAOUJL010000058.1 GCA_029883255.1 Candidatus Bathyarchaeota archaeon
TCATATACTCCTCTTCAATCTAGATGATTTCAGAAGATGGCGGCCACCCCATGTCACGGATAGATTACAAGAACATTTTAACCCTCAGGTTCACCTTTGAAGCCTTGAACAGAGACCTCAAACTAATCTTCTTCTCCAACCTAATAGGCGCCTTCGGAGACGGTCTTTACTTCTACATATTGCCGCTTCACATGGAGGAACTTGGCGCAGATTCAGTTGAAGTAGGAATACTGTTCTCTGCATTAAGTCTGGCGGCTGCATTCACACCTCTTCTCGGAGGTTTCTTAGCGGACAAGTACGATCGGAAAAAAGTTATGATTCTAGGCTGGCTCCTATGGTTGCCTACTCCAATCATTCTTTCGTTAGCGGAAAATTGGAGTCAACTGTTACCTGGTATGATCCTGTATGGCTGTTGGATAGGTCAACCGGCCTCCAGCGCTTACATCGCAACTGTAGCAGAAAAAGACAAGATGACACTGGCTTTTACTACGATCTCAGCTTCATGGTCGCTTGGATATATCTTCTCTCCTGCCTTAGGAGGATATCTTTCAACGCTCGTCGGCATGAAACATGTCTTCTGGCTATCCTTCGTTTTCTATGCTCTCTGCACATTCGGGCTCTTCTTCATCAGCGGTCAACACGCAACAAGAAAGCCTTCCCAGACTCCTACAGCTATTCCATTCCGCAAAAAGAAAGTTGTCATCTGGGCAGTCTTCTTCGCAACGATAATGTTTGTCGTAACCTTAGCTAGACCATTCGTTACTCTTTTTCTCAAAGATGAACTTCACTTCGATAAATTTCACATCGGCGTTTTAGGATCAGTTACCTTTCTAGGATCAGCGATATTAGCAGTGATTCTGGGCAGACTAGGTGATAAATGGAGGAAGGCAGGCGCCGTTTCCGTTTCAATCATATTGGTTTGCGCATCACTCATCGGGCTTCTCTTCTTCAGTAATTTCTTTGCCTTAATTTTCCCCTTTTTCTTAATGGGTGCCACATACATGTTTTGGTCATTAATGGGGGCAGTGGTGGGTTCCATGGCTCCAGAAGCCTCAAGGGGACGATGGATGTCTGTATCACAAACAACGTGCATGCTGGCAACGATTCTTGCCCCATACCTTGGAGGCATGTTATACCATGCTTCACCGCACAACCCTTTCATAGTCGCAGTTGCAGCAACTCCGCTGCTGTCCATTCTAGCCTTGTCGAAACTACTAAAGGAAGAATAGGGAAACGTCCGCAAACTGTATGTTTCAGTTTTCTGAGATCTTCGCAATTCACAGACTTATCGTTGTAGGATACGGAATACTACCTATTCACTCAGCGAGAATGCAAATCTATTCCAAACTGACTACCCCACCCCCGTATAGAGGTCTAATAAGAGAGAGCCCCGCAGATAACGTAACAAACACACGCACGCACAAAAAACACAGCACATATAAACAACCACGCATTATATCGAACATTCCACGAGGAAACAACCGTGACAGAGCAAACAACAACCACCATGCCCACATGCACATCATGCCACAGAATCATAGCCCCAACAACAGAAGCAACAAAATTCCCGTGCCCAAACTGCGGAGAAATAATCATATGGCGCTGCTCAAAATGCCGAAAATTCGGAAGACCATACCGCTGCCCAAAATGCGGATTTTCGGGTCCCTAGGAACATTTGGGGGCCTGTTTACTTTAGCGCGCGCTAAGACACGTTTTCCACGGTTTCCTATATGATAGTTTATTAATTTTCAGGAAAATCCGTGAGCAAAAAAGGGTTTTCTCGAACATTCAACATGTCATTTAACATTAGCCCTATAATGTTAAACCGTTAGCAACCCTTAGCGCGTGCTATGACTTCTAGAATCGGATGTAGAACTATCATCTCTCAAAGGCGTGGACAGAAACCCTTATATTGTTTGTAAATACAAACAATCAACAGATAAATTGTTTGCCATAAGAAACATATATGAGGCCGATGTTCCTTGAACGATCCGGTCTTTGATTCAATTGTAGACATCGAACTGAATGGGGATGCAGAGGCAGCTCAGCGACAGGCTATGTTCATAACAGACCTGAATACTGCCACTGAGTTTGGGCATCCTGTACGTATTGCTATCCTCACCATAATGCGGCGAGGCATGTCCGACACCTCAACAACCGAGTCCGTTGACGAACGCACAGGTGAACGGATTATTGTCCGGAAACCCGTGACTAGGAATGCCCTGTCAGTCAATGAGATTGTGAATATGTCAAGGGAACATGCAGACGTCCAAGAGCTGACACGGAACATGGTGAACCATCACCTTCCCCGCATGGTCGAGATGGGGTTTGTACGGCGTTACGGGACACTCAGAACAGGAAAACGCACAACAGACCACTACCAGAGGGTTGCGAAGCAGTATGTGGTGACCATGGAAACCTCTCACTTTGGGGCGGAGTTTCTCCTCACACAAGAAACCCTACGTATCGACAGAACACTGCAGACTTTCAAGATTGATCTTGATGAATCAGAGAAGAAGGAGCTTGCTGATCTCTTGGTGAAGTGCGAGCTACTCAAGGACAAGTGGAGAAAAGATATTGCCGCACTGGTTCGAGACGATGTCACTGAGCCTGAAGTGGTGAACATGTATCACTGGCTCTTGGATGCCTACGCGACAGGGTCGAAGGAGTACATGCAGCTCTTCAGTCGGATCCGTGAGATCCTGTTCAAGGACGGTTTGGAGGTGGTGTGATGGAGAATCTGGCAGAGCTGGCAATAGAGACCGGCCTCGACCTTGGGATGTCGTTCGTAGACATCCGAATGGAGACCACCCGAATGACGAGTTTGGAGGTCGTTAAGGGCGTGACCATGAAGACCCTCATAGCCAATCATACCGGGGCTGGTATCAGGGCCTTCACGAAGGGCTCTTGGGCCTTCGGGCATACTAGTGACCTCACTGTGAGTGGCATAAGGAAAGCAGTCGAGTCGCTGTCACGGATGGCTTCAGCTACAACCAAGTGGGTCGATATGGATTTTGAGATTGATGCTCCTGCGTTCTCAGGAAAGGCAAAGTACAGGGCTAAAGGTCCGATTAACAAAGCCACGATAGAAGAGAAGATAGAAGTGGCGCAGTCAATTGACCGTCAGCTGCGTCAAGCAGATAGTCGGGTCATGCACACACGGGTTCTGTATCGTGATGTCTGGACAGACCGTTATGTTGCAAACTCTCTTCAGACAGAAACCCGTCAGGAGACTGGACAGATCACCATTACACCGATTTGCACTGTCAAGGAGAGTGCTAACGTTCAGAAGGTTGCCATCGCCTACGGGCTCACTGGTGGTCTGGGTGATATCAGCAGGCAGGCGATGTATAACCTTGGAACCAAGCCTGCAAAGATTGCTGTTGACCTCCTTGACTCGGTCTCGCTCAAGGGCGGAGTATACGATGTTATCGCTGACCCTGTGCTGAATGGCGCAATGATCCACGAGGCTTTTGGTCATGCATGTGAGGCTGACAACCACACTGCGGGCTCATCAGTTCTAAAGGGCAAGCTCAACTCAGCAATAGGTCAAGAGACCATAAGCATCACCGATGATCCCACACTTGAGCACCATATCGGTTCATACGAATATGACTCGGAGGGAACGCCTGCCCGAAAGAGAGAGCTGGTGCGAGATGGAGTGCTCACGGAATTCCTACACGATCTTGACACAGCCGCCAGACTTGAGATGGAACCAAACGGGGCAGCCCGTGCGATGTCCTTCATGCATCTTCCCATTCCTCGGATGAGTAACACCTTCATGGAACCCGGCGACTGGGATCTTGACGAATTGATTCAGGACACAAAGCATGGGGTTCTGATGTGCGATGTGAATTACGGATACGCTAATAGCTCCAAGGGGCAGTTCATGTTTCAGGCTCCCTATGGGTATCAGATCCAAGATGGAGAGAGGACCAAGATGGTCCGTGATGCCTCCATTGCAGGTCTCATCACCGATATTCTCTGGAAGATTGATGGAGTAAGTAGCGATTTCTCGTATGACGTAGGTGAATGTGGAACTCAAAATCAGACAGCGCTGGTAATGTCAGGAGGCCCGCACGTAAGGATAAGACAGGTCCCAGTAGGAGGAACCTAGAGTGAAAGAATTTCTTTACGAACTTGGTGGATCAGCTCTACGAGAGGCTGAGCGTCTTGGCGCAACACAGGCAGAGGTCTATCTCCAGTTCATCAACAAGCTGGAGATAAAGATCGAGCGGGGAGCTGTACGCGCTGCGTCCAAGTCGCAGGATGCGGGTTGCGGAATCCGGTCAGTGATAGGTAAGAGGACAGGTTACTCCTTTATCACCACCATAAGCAGGGATGGCGTGTTCCAGACCGTTCGTGATTCCATCGGCGCGGCAAGATCATCCGTCCCTGATGAACAATTTGTGGCCCTTCCTTCATATTCCGGTTCTTATCCCACAATCAAGGGTGTATATGACGAACGCGTTGCAGAGCTCACTGCAGAAGAGGCTGCTGAACTGATGGTGAGAGGGGTTTCAGCTTGTAGAGAGGTGTCTGGATTGGAGAAGAACCTGATTGTCGGTCTAATATCCGCAGCCTCCTTCACCACGGTGGTGGTGAACTCCTTGGGGCTCAACTGTCATAGTCAGAGGACAAAGATGATGCTGAATTTGGTGGCAGTGATAAGTGAAGGTGATCAGCAGTGTTCGAGTCAGGAGGAGATGACTTCCTGCAGACTGCAACACATTGAACCTGAGGTGATAGGGCGAACAGCTGCTGAGAGTGCACTGAGCCTCAGGGGTGCCAGAACCATTCAAGGTGGTGACATGCAACTCATCCTTGTACCTCAGGCAATGGAGCAACTCCTTGGAGAAGGATTGGTTCCGGCTGTGAATGCCAGAGAGGTGCAGGATGGTAAATCCTATCTGGTGGACTCACTGGGCTCCACCATAGCCCCTTCCTTTGTAGACATAGTTGATGATGCTCTGGTCGAGGGTAGTGTCGGCTCGCGTTCTTTTGATGGTGAGGGTAGCCCCTCCAAGCGAACAGCGATAGTAGACTCCGGAGTACTTACCTCTTATATGCATGACTCATACAGCAGCAGTCGTGCTCAGGTCGAGAACACGTCAAATGCCTCGAGAAGTTCCTATCAACGCCTCCCTGTGATCTCTCAGTCTAATCTTATGGTGAGCCCTGGACATGGCTCACGTGATGACCTTGTGCAAGAGATTGATGAGGGTGTGTTGTGTCGCCTCACTAATGATAGTCCCAATATGGTCACTGGTGAGCTCAGTGCCATGGTAATGGAGGGATTTTATATTCGCAGAGGCGAGATTCAACATGCTCTGAAGAACACCCTCTTCGGAACAACTATGCAGAGCCTCCTGAAGAACATCAGCACCGTAGGCTCTGATGTTGAGCGGCGGGGCTCAGTCATTACTCCATCGGTGGTCGTAGACTCTGTGAAGATAGCTTCTGGATAATCCTGGGCGCGCGCTTGAAGACCCTCAGAAATTAACAGTAACAGAAAAGAAAAAAAGGGAGTTTGCGGGAGATATCGCCATAAGTCGTTGAAATGCGGGTTCACAGGTCCATAGGAGAAAACAAAAAATGGCAAAAGTCCTCATATCCTACAAAATCCTCCCATCCGAAGTCACAGTTGACCTCAACCTGCTGAAAGAAAAAATAAAAAAGGAACTACCAGAATACGCCTCAATTCGTAAATTCGCAGAAGAACCCATAGCCTACGGGCTCGTCGCATTAATCGCTTATATAACTATTCCCGAAGAAAAACCAGGCGGCCTAGACGAACTCGAAAAATCGCTCCAAAACATAGAAGAAATCAGTCAAATAGAAACATTAATGGTCCACAGAGTTTAGTACTCTCTTTAAAGTTTATATAAGAACGTGCTCCTTTCCAAATTAGACATTTAAGTTAACAGAGGAAGCTAAGACATGAGCGAAGTTCAACTAAAGGTTGGAGACGCCAGACAACGCGATGTGGGCAGAGGAATCGCCAGAGTCAACCAGAAAACCATGCAAAAACTAGGAATCTCCGCAGGCGACGTAATCGAAATCTTAGGGAAAAGAAACACAGCGGCAATAGCTTGGCCAGCCTACTCCGAAGATCAAGACAAACAAATCATACGAATCGACGGGTTCAGCCGCAAGAACGCCGGAGTAGCAATAAACGAGTATGTAATAATCCGCCCAGGCAAAGTCAAGAACGCAACAAGCGTCGTCTTAGCTCCAATTGATATGCGGTTAAACGTTGATCAAGACTTCACCAATTTTGTGAAAAACAGACTTATGGAAAGAACGTTTGTAGAAGGAGACACCACACTCGTCATGATGCTAGGCCACGCCATACCGTTCACTGTAACCAAAACACGACCCCACGGAATTGTGAGGATGACGTATGAAACAAACCTGCAAATCTTAGCTGAACCTGCACCTGAAACTAAGGGCATGCCCCGTACCACCTACGAAGATATAGGTGGGCTCCATGAGGAAATCCAACGAATACGAGAAATGGTTGAACTTCCATTACGCCATCCAGAGCTATTCCAAAGACTTGGAATAAGACCCCCACAAGGGGTTTTGTTACATGGTCCACCAGGCTGTGGAAAAACGTTGTTGGCAAGGGCTGTAGCAAACGAGTCAGAAGCCAACTTCTTCCCCGTAAACGGCCCAGAAATAATGAACAAGTTCTACGGAGGATCAGAGCAAAATGTCCGCGACATATTCGAGCAAGCTCAGAAAAATTTGCCCAGCATTATTTTCATAGATGAGCTTGATGCTATTGCACCTAAAAGAGAAGAGGTCACCGGTGAAGTTGAGAGAAGGGTTGTTGCTCAGCTTCTCGCGTCAATGGACGGACTAACTGGAAGACAAAACGTCATCGTTATAGGTGCAACAAACAGGCCAGATGCCCTTGATCCTGCCCTACGAAGACCTGGAAGATTCGATCGGGAGATAGAAATCGGAGTTCCAGACAAGAAAGGACGACATGAGATACTGCAAATACACACAAGAGGGATGCCGTTAGCTAAGGATGTTGACTTGAAAAAACTTGCTGACATGATGCATGGCTACACAGGGGCAGACTTGGCTGGTTTATGCCGTGAGACCGCTATGAAAGCGTTGCGTCGATACTTGCCTGAGATAAACGTAGAAGAAGAGCGTGTTCCACCCAGCGTTTTGGAGAAAATGGAGATAAAAATGGAAGATTTTTTGAATGCCTACAAGGAAATCACGCCGACCGCTATGAGAGAAGTGTACATAGAGGTGCCTACGGTTCAATGGACGGATGTAGGCGGTTTAGAGAGTGTGAAGGAGGAGCTTAGAGAAGCTGTTGAATGGCCGTTAAAGAATCCACAGGTGTTCACGAGGATGGGGATACGACCGCCAAAAGGGATTCTACTTTTTGGGCCGCCGGGTTGTGGAAAAACGTTGTTGGCAAGGGCTGTTGCCACCGAGAGCGAGGCTAACTTCATTACCATAAAGGGTCCTGAGGTGTTTTCTAAGTGGGTTGGAGAGTCGGAGAAGGCGATTCGCGAGGTGTTTAGAAAAGCGAGGATGGCTTCTCCAGCGGTGATTTTCTTTGACGAGTTTGACTCACTCGTGCCTCGAAGAGGGTTAGGTTACGCTGACAGCGGAGTGACAGAACGTGTTATCAGTCAGCTCTTGACAGAGATGGATGGCATCATCACATTGGCGGATGTGGTTGTTATCGCCGCAACGAATAGACCTGACATTGTGGATCCTGCTGTCCTTCGACCGGGTAGGTTTGATCGTCTAATTTACGTTCCTGATCCAGACGAGAAAGCTAGATTGGAGATTTTGCAGATTTATACGAAGGAAATGCCTTTGACCAAGGATGTGGATCTGGCTCAACTAACCAGCATGACAAAGAACTATTCAGGAGCAGATATTGATGCGGTTTGTCGGGAGGCTGGTTTGAATGCTTTGCGTAGGGATATTAACGCTAAGGAGGTTAGTTTTGCTGATTTCAAGGAAGCTTTGGGTAAGATTGGGCCCACTATTACGTCTAATATGGAGGCGTGGTACAAGAGTTTTATGAAGAAGGCTTGGCGGATGGAGAGGCCTGCGACGCCTGTTGCGTAGTGTTCTGAGGTGCTGTGAATGTCTGTTAGAATTTGGAAGTCTCATCTAATTGATGTGGCGATCGTGGAGTCTTTAGAGAGGAAAGGTGCATTGACTGATGTTGAGCTT
>JAOUJL010000316.1 GCA_029883255.1 Candidatus Bathyarchaeota archaeon
AAGAATGGAAGATCTATCCTCGCGAAGCCGTTGCTTGCGCATTAAAATCAATTGAGGAGGGCGTTGCACGCGTGAAGTTGAGTAGGCAGGAACTGTGGGATAAGGCTGTTGCTATTATCAAAAACGCTATGGACTCCACTGCATTGTTGATGAAAAAAGGATTTATATCCGCCCCTCCATCTGAAGAAAAGGTTCTAGGCAGCCAATAACTTTTTTGCAGCTAATACATGCATGCCGACTTGGCAGCCTAGAGAAAGCTACATTTGAACCTTGGTTAGCGCACTACTAAAGCTATTCAGCTTGGAAAGGAGAAGCAAATAGGAAGAGAATACCTGATCTACAAAGCTGTAGTTTTCTTTAGTTCCATATGTAAGTCCAGAATCTGAATGTAGACCCCCAAAGATACTCTTTTCCATGATCATCAGCTTGCTCGTCTAGATTTCCAACTTGATTCATATAACCTAACTATTTCTAATTCTCCTTTTCCACAAGTCACTCAATTCTTCAACAGGCTCCTCAGGCCTGATACTACTTTTGGGTCACATTCGCAATTGATATAAGCATCCACACTTAATCACATAATTCTTTAAGCACACTTGTAATTTGAAGTGACGCAGGTGAAAGACAACATGCAAGAGGCAATAGTGCTCGCAGGTGGACAAGGATGGAGACTCAAACCCACCACATGGATTCCAAAACCCCTCTTAAAAATAAACAAACAAACCCTTATAGACCACCAAATAAGCTGGCTACGCTCACACGGATTCGAAAACATTGTTGTAGCATCAAACAGAGATGACCTAACTAAACTCCCAGTCACCTTCTCTGTAGAAAAGGACAACCTAGGAACAGGGGGCGCCACAAAGAAAGCCTTCAAAAAAATTAAAGGAAACTTAGCCTACGTCATGAATGTAGACGACATCGTTTTCTACGACCCTGATGAACTCTATGAATACGCCACCAAAGGAGCGGGAACACTCATCGCCAAACCCGTCCTACCTTTCAGCAAAGTGACACTTCGCAACGGAATAGAAGTGGTGAGATTTGAACGCAGACCAACACTCGACGTCTACGTAAGTGCGGGTCACCACGTATTCAAAAAGGCGGTAGTTGAAAGATACTTCCCAGAAAAAGGCGACTTCGAACTCACCACGATGCAAAGACTGGCAGACCAGAAAATACTCCGCGGATACACCTACCATGGAATGTGGTTTACAATAAACACCATGAAAGACCTCCTAGAAGCCAGAACATACTTCAAATAATCCTCTAACGCTGTATGAGAGTGGGAAATTGGTACATTGTGTAAAATGCGGAGCCGAGTTGCCTGAAGATGCAAGATTCTGTCCCAACTGTGGAGCCGCGGTCAAAGAAGTTGTGAAAGAAGAATTCTCAATTTCAGCAGATAACCTGGTTAGCAAAGTCAAAGAATTGATCCGTGAAGGAAATATCACGAGGATTATTATAAGAGACGAAAAAGGCAAAACGCTCCTTGAGATACCCGCCACAGTTGGAGTAGTAGGAGTCCTCATAGCCCCATGGCTTGCAGCGCTGGGAACAATAGCCGCCTTAGCCACAAGATGCACCTTAGCGGTTGAAAGAAGAGAATAACACGTTTAAGCTCGCAAAAAAGCTTTGTAATCACACTTTCTCGGATGAATTCCACAAATACTGAAAGTAGTCTCTTGCAAACTTGACCAGTCCCATGTGATTTGACCATATAACAAGTGTAACTTCATCCTCACCGAGAAAAAGCAAAGCCTCTCTACCATCTACAATAACGCCTCCACCAAACATACTATCCCGAACCCTAACCTGCCCAATTCCAGCCAGCTTCTCCACACCCCAATCCTGTGTAACCATAACCTGAACGTTAACTCCACCATCAAACAACTGACTCAACAACGGAACACCGACATTCACAAAACCCTTCGCAAACAATGGGACCGCAACCATTAACTCCTTCCTAGTTTCTCTCAACATCTCCCGCAGCTTTGCCAAAACGCTGAACTCCCTCGCAAAATCCAGAT
>JAOUJL010000315.1 GCA_029883255.1 Candidatus Bathyarchaeota archaeon
TTAGACCCCCCCATACCCCCTAGGCTGCCGGTTGCGGAGAGCCGTGAACACCGGTGGGTTATGACTCGTTATGTGCACCGTATATGAGGCGCAACATAGGAAGAAATAGAAGAGATTGCTGAGTAACTTGCCAATAAGTTTTATGAAACGAGGCTCTGTAAAGTCTACGGTTAATTATATGTATGTGTTTGCTTGAAAGGATACAAATGAGCAGCGTGTCAGAAGAAGTGTCAAGTATCAAAGCTTTAGTTGAAGCGTGCTTAAGAAAACTTCTAAAAAACTATGAAAAAGAGGAGCATAAGGAAGCCTTTCTGACAGAGAGTGATGTAGCGTCATCACTATTCTGTATGTTGAAAGGTGAAATGGAAAAGCGAAACATAGGGGAATTTGCAGTTCATAGCGGATTGAGACCCTACATAGAAGAGAAAGGCTTGAATCTTGTAATCAAGGCTAAAGACTCTCTTTTAGGGGAATGGAAGAAGCATGAACCGAAAAATTCTGGTTCAGTAGTAGACATTGTCCTAATAAATAGAAAGCCAGAGTATTTTGAAAAAGCCAAAGATGTTTCTCCAAAGAAATATTGGAGGCTTGTGACTTACCCTTTAGAGGCTTTCAAGGTTTGCATTGAGGTGAAAATCAGAGTGCCGGGTAACATCAAGCGAATTAAGAAAGATATCATAAAGCTTCGCAAGATCAGAGAAACTAACAGGAGCTGTCTAGTTTACTTGGTTGTTGTGGATAGAAAAGCTTCGAATAGAAGCAAAGAAAACATCAAGAAATACTGTGATGAGAATGGTGTTCCTTTGTATATCGCCTTTCCGCCTTTGAAAGCGTGAGCGTGATGGCTTGTCGTAGCCATTTCGACAATAATCACCATTTCTAGAATCATCTCTTCGATGCGCTGGTACAAGACTAGGATACAGCGGCAATTCGGATGCACGTTTGGATACCAAATACGCAGATTCTTTTTCAAGTAGGGTCCAAACAGAAACTCTATCTCTTCAAGTGTGAGCTCCATGCCGTGGAAAGCTCTAAACACCTTTTTTCAAGCAACAAGTACCTTCCATCAGCCTATGTGACGGTGCACATGCGCGCGCATTAATGTGCAAGATTTTATTTCTTTGTTCAATCGTGCGTTATCCTTAATAGGCTAAATTTGCATAGTCTAGTCGCGGAGGGAAGCGTAATGCCGATGGTCGGTTGGGTTGAGCTTATCGTTCTCGTCGCTCTATTGGCATTTATTGGAATCATATACTTGGTGTATTGGGAGAAAAAAAGAAAAATTGCGGTTGGACTTTTTTTCCTCATCGCAGGGAGTGTCATTTTCCTTTGTCTTGGAATAAGTTATTTCGTATTTCTGTGGGATGGTTGGGTAGTGAAAGGCCAGACACCCCCTCTAGACCTTCCAAACACCCTGACGCTTGCGCTGTTTTCGACTTTGAACGCATCTACGATAGGTTTTGCAATTTACGGTCTGGTCAGCGCCTACCGAGCTTTGCGAACGTACTTGAAGTCTTAGAAAAACGCAAAAAAGGTAGCTAAAACAAAACGATAATCTTCATAAACTCAAACATAATTTGCAAAGTCTACAGTTTTGTTAAAATCAAGTTTCAACGTTGCCATCCTAGCCCTGCACCAGCCTACGTAAGCCTTCCGTGTGCACAAGAACATTAAACGTGAGAAAATGAGGGAAGGTTAGAGATTTCATTCTTCCCTTTCTTTCAGGTCCAGAGCCTCAGCGATTATAGCCACTTCCTTCAAACCCAGTGGCCTGTTAGTTGCCTTTATAACCAAACGCTCTCTCCATCCACAATCCAGACACTCATACTTTATAGGAGTCACAGCCAAGTGACCTGACATGTCACCCTTCATGGCGCCAACCCTCTTAACCCGAGCACTCTTACACCTCGGACAAACCTGTATGTCCACGTACTCCTCTTTCTCTCTCAATTCTTCCAAAACTTTGAGCAATTCAGGAAAGGTCTCACTAACGATCTCTTCTTCTTTTAAGACAACCAGTTGCTGCTTTC
>JAOUJL010000317.1 GCA_029883255.1 Candidatus Bathyarchaeota archaeon
GTTTCCAGCGTCTAGGCCATCTTCAAGAGCAGCCGATGGTTGGGGGCGACCTTGCAACGTTGTATCCGTTGAGAATGGCTGCTGGAATGCTTCACGATGTGGTGGATGTTGAGGGATGGCTACTATCTGAAAACAAACGTTTTCCGCATGGAAAAACAGAGACCCAAATAATCGTTAAACAGTTGGAGAAAGAATCATTGCTCAAAACTACAAGTTGTGGAAGAGTGTTAGATGCTGTTTCTGCCATACTGGGCATATGCTATGAGCGGACCTATGAAGGTGAGCCAGCGATGAAGTTGGAGTCTGTTGCCATGAAAGGAAAAGACATGCTAAGCCTAACATCTGAAATCAGAGGAAACACCGTTGACACTACACTCCTCGTTCATGAAATATTCAATGAGAGAAGCAAGCAGTCAGTTGCTGACTTGGCTTTTTCCGCCGAATCCTATCTTGCCAATGGTCTAGCCCAGCTGGCCGTAGAGAATGCTGAACGACTAAATGTGAAAACAATCGGGTTTTCCGGCGGAGTTGCATACAATGAACGCATCACCCAAGCAATCAGAAAAAACGTTGAGAAAAACGGTTTCAGGTTCGTAGTTCATAACATGGTTCCGCCGGGAGATGGAGGCATCGCCTTTGGCCAAACGATCGCCGCAAGCCTTGTCGCCCATTAACCATAATCGATTTATTTTGGACACCCGTTTATTAGGTGATGAAAATGTGCCTTGCAATCCCGGCCAAAGTGATTGAAATCCATGGAAACAATGCAAAGGTTGACTTTGGCGAGGGTGTCTTGAGAGATGTGAACGTCACGCTTGTGGAGCCTCGGTTGGGAGAATACGTTTTGGTCCATGCAGGATACGCTATTGAGGTAATTGATAGGAAAGCTGCGGAAGAAACCCTTCGGTTATGGGAAGAAATTCTCAAGTATGAGTGAAGGTGTTTGAAGCCGTTTTTCAGTTCTCGAGTGGCGTGTGGAAGTAGAATATTCTTAAAAAGTATAGAGTCAATTGTGTATGAAGGTTATGGCGCCGATGGAAGAGCAGTTAGGATTCAGGGACCCCGAATTAGCAAAGAAGGTTGCAGACCATATTAAAAGTCTAGCTCCGTCTTACAACGTGAAATTTTGTCACGTATGCGGCACTCATGAATGGACAATAACTCACCACGGACTCCGAGCTCTCCTTCCCAAAACAGTAGAGGTCATAGCTGGACCTGGCTGCCCCGTTTGCATTCTTCCAGCCGCCGATATCGATGAGGCAATATCTTTAGCTCTTGAAGGAGTGACTGTTGCAACATATGGTGATGTGATTCGAGTTCCAGCCTCGAAAACTTCGCTTCAAGGAGCAAAGGCGTCGGGCGGAGACGTGAGAATAGTGTATGGCGTGGGAGACGCTGTGAAAATGGCGAAGAAAGAGCCGAATAGAGACTTCGTTTTTCTTGCAATCGGGTTTGAAACCACCGCTCCATCTACCGCGGTGGAAGTTCTTAACAAGCCGCCCGAGAACCTAAGCTTCCTTGTCTCGCATAGGCTGATTCCACCTGCTATGGAACTTCTTCTCGGTGTGGAAGGCTTGAAAATAAACGGTTTCATAGCGCCTGGGCATGTTTCCACTATTATTGGAGTGAAGGCTTATGAGATGTTTCCTAAGGTTTATCATATGCCAACCGTTGTGGCTGGTTTCGAGCCTCTGGATGTCCTTTTTGCCATTTCTATGTTGCTTAAGCAAACAAAAGACGGTGAAGCTAGGTTAGAAAATGAATATCCTCGCTCCGTTATGTGGCATGGGAACGTCAAGGCTCAACAATTAATCGAAAAAGTGTTCAAGACGGTGGACGGACGTTGGAGGGGACTTGGAACGATACCTTCTTCTGCGCTGGTGCTTGGAGAAGAGTTCGCGGCGTATGATGCGAGAAAAAAGTATGATATAAAGATTGAAGGTTCCAGAGACTTGTTGCCTGGTTGCCTTTGCCATTTGGTTATAGTTGGAAAGATTAATCCTTCCGAGTGCCCTCTTTTTACGAAG
>JAOUJL010000003.1 GCA_029883255.1 Candidatus Bathyarchaeota archaeon
TTCAAACCTTACATCTACACTTATTTTTTCGGAAGAAGAGATTACGTATTGCCTACTTTTCAGAAAGCTCAGAAAAAAGATAAAGTCAAAGAGTTCTTTCAAACTCTATACCTAAATCCATACTCACATTCAAGCGCGACATGGAAAATCGCGTTTTCCAAAATCTAAGATTCTTTTTGTGCGCGCTGGATTCTAGATATCAGAGCTAGGAAATAAGAGATCAGACTTCCTAGAAGAGTTGTGAATCTCTTTTTCTACGAGGTCTAATCAGAATTGTTAAACATAAAATATGAAAAAGTTACAGCGGAACAAAAGTACTAGTTAGAATTGAAAAAAGTGAAGATAGATTTCATCAGTAACCATTTTCTATCATCACAGCCGGAATGTTCTGATCCCTGCTCTTCTCATCATCTGAAGATGTAAGATGTCTCTTAGCGTAGCTAACTAAAAATCAGAGTCTACGCTTCTTTTAATTTTGGGAAAGCACAATATTAGAAGTCAGGTTTTATACATAAAATCTTTTCGTTCTGACAGAGCCTCTGCAAATTCTAAAATGTAAGAGGTGTATAAAAGTTGTAGCTGAATCAGAGGAACTAGTCAAGTCACGGAATTCCACCGTTGACAAATAGGTTGTTTAACAGAATGAGATTGGGGAAACGCTAATTATTCCCTATCTTAATTAGTACAATGGAAATAAGATGAAGATAGAAGTTGTTTCAGTAGTCATTGTTGCATTATTCTTAACATCAATTGCCCACGCCGTCACAAGAATTTCTAATGTAAAAGACTTCTCCGTTGAGGGTAACCTTGCCGAACTAACTTATAACGCAAGTGTGGATGGATGGGCTGTCTTGTTGGAGATGAACGAATTTCCTGAAGGAGGGTCCGACTTGCCTGTTGAGTTTGTAAATTCCGAAAGAATGCAAACAGCTCTATTCAGCTTAGGCTGGCAAAGTGATCATATGCATATCGTACATGACAATCTCACTATCTCGGTTGTACAGGAGGCAGTGGAATGGTTA
Source organism: Candidatus Bathyarchaeota archaeon (assembly GCA_029883255.1). Next base: position 1,023 of record JAOUJL010000003.1, read on the forward strand.
GTTGATAACACAGAAAGTGATGATATCGCTCTGTTATACATATTCACACATGGAACATGGATGCGTAACGTTCTTCTGTGGAATGATTGGTTTCCTGCTGAATGGGAAAAACTCAATACGTCAAAAAAGATTCTCATGGTTGACACCTGTCTTGCAGGAGAATTTATTGAACCCATCGAAGATGATGCATCACCCCACATCTCGTTGGCTTGTTGCTCTGCATATGAGGTGGCTTGGGCCGGTCTTGAAGAAGAAGGGCTTCCGATAATTGGAAGTGTCTGGAACTACTATTTCACCAATGCATTGTGCAACTCGTCTGCAGATCTGGACAGCAATGGATTCGTCTCGATTGAGGAAGCCTTCGATTTTTCGACACCCCTAGTACAACGATACATGAATGAAACCGTCTTTGCAGTTCCAGAATTCCTAGAATCATATCATCACAGTGGCATTTACCCAGAAGATTATGATGCCTACCCTCACCCAGTAATGGATGACGAGTACCCAGATCAACTCGTGATACCAGAGTTTACATCATGGATTATTCTACCATTGTCTATGATGGCAACACTGTTAGCAGTAATTGTCTACAGAAGAAAACATTCTAAGTAACTGCATATAATATCCAGTTTTATATTTGGTATCGTAAGCTATAGTCTTCTTAGAAGCAAGATTAGCATATAAGTATATGATATTAGAACAGTAAATACTAGATTCTGAAGTTTAAAGCTGGGAAATAGGAGATTTGATTACGAAGTATTAGTTCTAGATAAAGAGAGAAGTTTTGTTGTTCTTATTTTACACTAAAGTAGTTTATTCTTGTAAAGAGCTTCTACTTCTTTCGCACTCAAGCCTCTGTTGTAAATCATCACTTCATCAATTACCCCTTCGAAGAATGTGTCTGATTCTGCTCCCCTCTTGTACACTCCAATTGAAGGACTATAGGAAGATCCAGGATCATAAAGATAAGAATCTGGAATTTCCGTATTTTCACCAGCTAACTCTCCATCAACATAAATTCTTAGAGAAACACCTTTTATCCAAACACCAGTAAGATGGTGCCAGGTATTCGGTGTTAACGGAGCAGAATATACATCATACCACGTACCCTGTATTTTTACACTGAAACTTGCCAAATCAGGATATCTTCCAAATACTGGTCCATCCCTCAATCTTTCACCGTTATGCAGAAGGAATTCGCCATTATCTCCATGATAGAATACGTAACCTGATTGGTTGAATGGAGATTTTATACAAGCCATAACTGTGAGTGAATCTGGGCTTGACGAGTATAAAGTGGGTGTGCTGACATAATCGTCTATTCCATCAAAACCTAGAGCTTTACCATACTTTCCGTCTACCCACGAAGGTCCATTTAGTGTTCCGGTATTGTTGTTGACACTACTATCATGTATTGTTGTTCCGCTTCCTTCATCAAATTTCCAATAGGCGACCAACCCAGAAGGATAGATTCCTCGTTTCAAATCCACAGTTAGTGAAGCATTTATTGGTGGAGCATATGGTTCTACCATTACCAAAGCTGTAAGGTTTTGTTGTCCAAGAATAACAGTGTAGATTTCATTGCTGAACTTAACATAATTGTTTTGATACGTTGTGTTATCCAATGAAAAGTCCAATATCACAGAATAGTTTACAGAAGCATGATTTTCCAATGTTATGTTAAATTCTTCAGTTTCACCTGGGTAAAGACTCAATTCAGTAGGATAGTATAATATTTCAAGAGGCTCCTTCACTTCAAAGTTCATAATCACTGTTTCCCAAACGTAATATGCTGATATTCCTCCAACTCCAGAAATCAAAAGAGTTGTAATAAACCACAACGGAATGACATGTTTACCAATCTTAATACTTCTCAAAGTGTTCCCTCTGGAGTTATCCAATAAGAGTATCAATAGTCATATTCTTCAAATAACATTTACGGAGAAATCTTCTATTGCTACTATTACTTAATATTCTACATAGACCAATATTCTTGTGAAGTTTTCTTTCTATGAAGTCTATAGAATGTTTGTGATTTCGATACTGGAAGAATGAACCAGAGTGAGCAAATCTGGCTATGTGTTGAACAAGTTCTTTTTCTGAAGGTTTCTATCAATTTTCACTCTCTAGACATGTTATTGCTGGTTTGAATTATGTAGAAAAAGAAATGCATTTGCTTGTTTCGTTGTATTTTTTATGTTTCCGGTATGTGTGAACCTTTATATCTTTGCTTAGGGTCTATAAAGTCTTGAGATATGACCTAAAAAGGACATATTGCATCTAGGTCCAACAGAAAAACTGTTGGACAAAACTACACAAAAAAGGGAGAAAACAGGTATGATTAAGAACTCAAAAAAAGTTCAGGTCAAATTGACGAAAGGACTATTAGACCTCATAGTGCTACAGTTCTTGGACAATGAACCTATGCATGGATACAAGATAATAACAAGAATCCGTAGAAATTTTGGAGTATACTTTGGACCCAGCACCATTTATCCGCTCTTGAATACTTTGGAGAAGAAAGGATACGTGAAAAGTGAATGGGACATGCAAAATGACAGACCCCGAAAAGTGTTCAAACTAACAACTGACGGAAGAACTCTTCTAAACTTCACAGAAGACTCACTAGTCTTCATATGCGGGAAAATAGGCATGAAGCCAACAAACAACAGAATCCTAATGGCAGAGGTTCAACAGCCAACTATCCTCTCCCAATAAGAATCCAACGGACAAAAACCACGTAGAAGCGACTCTATTTCAAACTACCAGTGAACTCGATATTAGAAAAAAGGGAGTTAGAGTTTTTGTTCTAATTGTTCAAGTGCTTGGAATACTCGATCTCTTAATTCTTTGAAACTTGGGCTCCAATAATGCCTAATGAAAATGTATTAAGGATCACAAGATTACCCATTATTCAATCGAAGATTCTTCCACAAGTCATAAAACTGAAGCAGAAGACATAATGTATGACGTGGTATGAGAAGAAAACTTGTATTGGTAATAGGTTTGACGGTTGTTCTCATAGGCATGTTAGGTGTCACTATTAGAGTTCAGAGGGTTAAAGCAAGCGGAACCATTTACATTAGGGCCGACGGGAGTGTTGACCCTGATACAGCATCCATCTCAAGTGCTGACAATATTACCTACACCTTCACTGCTAACATTTACGATGAGATTGTTGTGGAGAGAGATAACATTGTGGTTGATGGAGCAGACTACACAGTTCAAGGAACAGGAAATGGAATCGGCATAGACTTGTCATTCAGAAGTAACGTGACGATCAAGAACATAGAGATCAGAAAATTCGGCTACGGAATCTATCTCAACCATTCTGTAAGTAATAGCATAGTAGGAAGCATTTTGATGGCAAACGGGGGTGAGAGCATCCGCATTTATGAATCTTCAAACAACAACATAACCAGAAGCAACATAATGGCAAATGATGTCGATGGAATCGTTCTCTACGGGTCTTCAAACAATACAATAGCCAACAACGATATAAGGAACAACTATGATGGCATACGTCTCTATGAATCTTCAAACAATATCATAGTCGGAAATATCCTTGGAAACAATTATTATGGCATCTGGCTTTCTTCTTCTAATAATATCACAATTTCTGGAAACAACATAACAAACAACAGGTGTGGCATAGGGCTCTCTTCATCTAATAACAACACTATTTCTGGAAACACGTTTCTTAATGATGGTTTGTATGTTAAAATTTCTTATGGAAACGTGGTTACTGGTAACTTGGTGAATGGGAAACCGTTGGTTTATCTTGAAGGTGTGTCAGACTACGTGGTTAAGGATGCTGGTCAGGTGATACTCGTCAACTGCAGTGGCATACGAGTAGAAAAACTCAACCTATCCAACACAACCGTGGGCATTGAGCTCTGGGGAACAAACAACACCAGAATCTCTGGGAACGACGTAACAAACGATAGTGATGGGGTCAGAGTCGAATCTTCTTACAATAACACGGTTTCTGGAAACTACGTAACGGGAAATAACTATGATGGCATACGTATCTCTGATTCTTCAAACAATATCATTTCTGGAAACAGTATAACAAACAACGGAGTGAATGGAGTCATGCTCTCTGGTTCTTCTAACAACACTGTTACTGGAAATAATATAACCGAAAACAACTATGCCGGCATCTATCTCTATTCTTCTTCCGGAAATACCATTTATCACAATAACTTTGTAGACAACAACAGGCAAGTGTATGACCTGTCATGGCACCGACCTTTCCCGAATGTTCCTTTTCCGAATGTTACCTTTTCAATCAATGTTTGGGATAATGGGTATCCTTCTGGTGGGAACTATTGGAGTGACTATATTGCTACAGCTAATGACACTTACTCTGGTCCATTTCAAGACGAAACAGGTAGTGACGGAACAGGAGATACGGCATACACTATTGATGCAAACAATACCGATAACTATCCTTTGATGGGAATGTTCTCTGATTTCAATGCTACTTCAGAACATCATGTTCAAACCATCTGCAATTCTTCAATATCTGATTTTCAATTAAATGGCACTGCAATAAGCTTCAATGTTTCTGGTGAAAATGGCACTACTGGCTTCTGTAGAATTTGCATTCCAAGAGCCTTGGTGAATGAAACATATAAAGTGTTTGTTAATGGCACAGAAGTTCCACATACTTTGTTGCCATGCTCCAACAGCACACATAGTTACCTATACTTTATCTATGAACATTCAACACAAGAAGTAATAATAATACCCGAATTTCCATCATTCCGTATTCTACCACCATTCATGATAGCAACACTACTAGCAGTCATAGTCTACAGAAGGCATACTGTCTAACCGTTTAATTCTCTTTAGAGAAATCTACGCTAAGACCGAAAGTTTTAGAGGGGAAATAAGCATACAAAGAGGTGATAATGCATGACAAGTGAAGACTGGAAGCAAGAGCCTTATGCAAAGAGTTGGCTAAGTAAGGTAAGCAAGAGAACACAAGAGAATTACTCTGCTACTTTTCCAAAATGGTTAGCCTACATCAAAATGAGCCCAACTGAACAAATTGAGAAAAGAGTTAGAGACCTACAAAGTGGAGACCTTAGAGAAAGGTGTTGGTTTGAAGACAAAGTTATTGAATACAAAAATTTCCTTGCTACTCAAGGATATAGAGCCGTGACTGTGCATTCCTATCTAATATCAGTTCAGAGTTTCTTCAGTAAAACCGACTTAAACTTCAATTCAGTAGAGGAGACTTGACAGTTGAAGTCAACCAAAAAGTAATAGAACAAAAATGGATACCGACAAATATCGAAGTAAGAGTGATGTATTCGCAAGCCAATGCTAGGGATAGAGGTTTATTATTGGTTCTTTATCAATCGGGGTTCTCGGAAATAGATGCAGCTTCATTAAACATTGAAGACTTGAACGACATCTACTGTCATGAAGGTCACTTATTCATTCAAAAGAGAAGAGAGAAGACAAACATTATACAAGCCACTTGCATCTCAACAGAAGCAATTCACGACATTAGAGCGATGCTCAGAGAAAGAGACAACCCAGAGAAAGGAGCTTTGTTCGTCAGCCAGAAGGGACAAAGATTATCGGTAAGATTCATTAATGGAGCGATGAAACGATTAGCCAAGACAGCTTATCCAGACAAAAAGTTCAAAACTAAATCTCTACGGTCTGCTTATAATTCAGCATTGTTAAGAGCCAACATTCAACCGCAAGAACTTAAAGACCTACTGATGGGACACAAAAGAGCTGGAGCAAGAAGCCACTATGCCTATGATAAGATTACAATACTGGAAGCTTACGAGAAAGCCTTCCAATATCTAAGCATCAATAGTGGCACTCAAGCAAGAAAAGACATAGAAAGAATTGAAAACAGCCTCATCACCTTAACTCAAACCATAGCCAAACAACAAACAAGAATCAATGAGCTACAAACAAAACTAGAATCTCTATTCAATGCACTAAGAGAAGGACCATTTCTATTAATGAAAACCGAGACACCAGACGGGAAAGAAACCTACACACTAGTAAAATCCGAAAAACTACACCGTAAACCCGAAAATATCCCCTAAAACTTCCCTCTTCCCCATTTTTTTAAACAATTGATTAAACCATCTCAAACAAAAAAAGGGAAAGGTAAGTGTTCTACCAAACTTTCCCTAATTGTTGCTCTCTCTTTTAGAGTTCGTTTGTGAGCCACCCAATCCTCTGAGTTAGTTTCTCTGAGATAACCCTCTGAAAATTCTTAATTATTGTGAAAAATGCGGAAGAGTTATAGCTAACCCGTGATGTAACTTTGGAAAGTCTTTTATCAGTTAATATAGAAGTAGTTGAACTGAGGAAGAGGTAGTGCCAATTGATTAAGAGGGTCAACTGGCTTGATATAAAGGTGACTGACATGAAAAGGGCTATAGGTTTCTATCGTGATGTTCTCAGCTTGAAGATAAAGAATGAATGGTCTAACTACGTAATTTTTGATTTGGCGGGAACAGCAACTCTTGCGATTACGCTTGGCGGAAAGAAAGGACGAAAAGAAGGTGCACCAAACATCTATCTGGCTGTGAATAACGTTGACGAGGAATACGAAAAACTGAAAGCAAAAGGCGTTAATTTCATTGAACCACCAAAGAAACAATACTGGGGTGGCTATACCGCTTTGTTTGCTGACCCAGACGAAAACCTATTCTACTTAACACAGACAGAAGACTAGCCATTTGTCCTAAGTCGTTGCTCTCTTCTCTTACATTCTCTTATCTTCCCAAATAAGTCAGTTAGATACTGTTCAAGAAATATCAGAAAAGTTATAGCAGAACCAAATGAAAACAGCACATTTACAGAATCAATAAAGACATACTAGACCAAGGCAGTCTCCTAAAAGAAGGAGTAACCATTTCAAAAGACTAAACATCCCATAACGTGAGTTCAACGTTTTAGCCTAAGGATATGTGCATTTTCAATAGCCTCCGTGTCGAATTTTCAATGTCTGAAAGATAAGGTCATTAGAGGAAAACTTTCTGATATAATATCAAATACAAGGTGTTATCAGCAGATAACACGGAAAAACACGCGCGCGCTGGACCCCTTATATGAAACCGTCCTTGTTTTATTTTTCAGTTATCAAGAGACGTTAATTAATGTGATACATAAGCAATGATGTTTATTCAAGGTTAAATGAAGGACTGGCAACGACGGCGAACGACTCGTTTTGTGCTTCTTTGGACATGTCGCAAAACCGAAAAGTTAGAGAAGTTAAACTATGTTTTATATGTAACAATTTTCGGTAACCCAAGTGTCAACATGCGAAACATGTTCGACATAAATCGGACTTTTTACGGTCTTAGCTACATCTCTCAGAACAAGGCATACGGTTTTAACATCAATCTACGTATTCTGTAACCCTAAAGTTCGACGAAAAACGCTCTTTTTTCCATACTTAATTAAGAAAAAACTCCACAACCCCCCGACCATTTTGAAAAACAAGCCTAATTTGGTCATTTGTGATACCTTATTTATGATATTTGAGTGGTTTAGGGACGTTAAATCTTTAACAATTGCCTTGTTTTGCTAGGGAAGTTACATAAGTGCAAATTATCATGAGGGATATGTGATTTGCGAGGAGCCTCTGCCAATTTTTCAGTCTTTGAACAAAAAATTACTTAGATGTTGAACTCTTTGCTTTGAAAACTCGCAAGGTTTATTGTTAAACGAATAAACTTTAATTTGAATTTCTTACCAGTATTGTTTCGGAGATAATTTGAAGAACGTTGTTTATGAAGAATGGGTTGCAGCTGGCACATTGGCTAAGGCTCTAGTAGGATTTTTTTCTTTACTTATCATGTGTATACTGTTGATAATCATCGTTGTTGGTGTGGCTACTCAACATCCTTTTTTGATTGTTGTCCTAGCGTCTCCTCTAGCGTTTGTGTTGTTTGTATTTTGGAATTATCGGGGCATACGGATAAAGGTGACCACTGAGAGCCTCCTAATTTATTACGGCTTTTTCAATCGCAAACGTATTCCTATAGCAGATATAGTATCCTGTGAACCAACTAAAGCCTCTTTTGGAAGATATGGCGGCATCGGCATTAGATATGGCACTGATGGCTCTTGGGCTTACACAACATCATTCGGCAATGCGGTGGAAATAGTCCTACCGAAAGGAAAGCCATTCGTCTTTTCTTCAAACAACCCTGAAAAAATCTGCAACATCATTAATCAGCCGAAAAATGTGCCACATACACAATTCAATTGATTAAACGCTCTCGAAGTTTCTTCCGCAAGTCACAAAACAGAAGATTAATTTTTGGGAGACCATATGAGTATGGTAGAAGATGTGGCTTATGAATGACAAAAAGCAACGCAAAAAGAAGAAGAAACAGAAGCAGAAGGTTCTTCGTGAACAGAAGAGAGCTGAGAGTCAGAAGTTTTCAGAGTTGCTCGAAGTCTTAGAAGAGTTAGAAAAGGAAGAGAAGTATGTAGATGTTCAGATTTGTCCCCATTGCAAGAGCCCAAGAGTTCGCAGAGTTCGCTCAACGAGTGGGGATATGTCTGGTCACATGGGTTTGTTGCCCGTTAAGTTTGAATGCCTAGATTGTGGTTGGCAAGAACGTTTAGTGGTTAAAGCAACCAATAGGAAGCTTGGTTTGAAAGAAGTAGCCATAATCGCTGAAGCCTTGAACTCCAAAGAATAGCCTTTTCGTTTCTACAAGAGAACTAATTAGAATCCGACAACCATACTTGTCTATATTTGACATAATTGGTGGCGGTGTTGGTCAACAAAAATCTTGTGGGTAGATGTGGGATTTATTGTGGTTCATGCATTATTTACAGAGCATATAAGGACTCAGAGCAACTGATACAGCGTGTTGCTGAAAGAGAGAAATGCAAACCTGAAGAAATCCGATGTGAAGGCTGTCAAACAGTCCTAACTGACGGATGGGAAAGTAAAGAATGGGGCAAGAATTGTAGAATAGTTAAATGTCTGAGGGCTAAAGGATTGGAGTTCTGCTATGAATGTGATATATATTCTAACTGCAAAAAATTCCGTGACTTGGCAGAGCATTCCCTAAAATACGGTGAAAGCCTAACGGACAATCTCAAGAGAATCAAAGCAGGCGAAGTTGAAAAATGGCTCAAAGAAGAGCAGAGAAAATGGAAATGTCATGATTGTGGAAAACCCATCTCCAGACATTTGAAAGAATGTCATTGGTGTGGAGCAAATCTGTTAGGAAGAATGTGAGTCTGCAACCGTTGCTATTAAGAGCCATCACATTTGATGATTTCTTGACTTTGCGTTTTCCAGTCGGAGAGGGAGAGGACATCATTTTGCCGATATTAAAGGCATTGAAAAGACAAGAATTAGATGTAAATGACGAAGAATTTCTAAAACAATATTTCAGAGAGGATGAACTCTATCGAAAAAGGCTGAAAGAAACTCATCGTGAATCATTGCTCGATGACATAGTGATGAAAGTGTTAGCGGCACTTGGTCATGAAACAAAGCCCGTTAGTGGAATAGTTAGGGAAGCTGTGGATTATGGACTGACGACAAGAATAACCAAATGGTTTCCAGATGCAAAAAGGACGCTTCTAACTCTACGGAAAAAGGGTTACAAGCTTGGGTTAATATCTAATACCCATTGGCGTTTTTCGATACAATCGAGAAACGAATTCAGGAGATTTTTTGATGTAATAACATTGTCCTATGAACATGGCTATGCGAAACCGCATCCATCAATCTTTCTCGATACATTGAAGAAGTTGCGAACAAACGCAAGTGAATGCCTACATGTTGGCGATGACCCAGTTGCTGACATTGACGGAGCTAAGAGGGTCGGAATGCGAACTGCATTCATTAGAAGAAGAGAAACAAAAGCAGAAGCGGACATAGAGATAGAACAATTGAGCGAATTAACAACGCTCTAAAAACCGTAGCCCTTGCGTTTTCTTCGCATACAATAGGGAAGTTACGAAAACATTTACGCTTTTGTTGGTTAGGCTTTTTATTTGCGGATGTTAATGTTTCATCAGCTAATGTGGCGTATGTGCAACTTCATAAACTTTGTCAAACTTGAGTCTAAGTGAGCTTTTCTATTTTTTCCCTCTTCCCAACTTTCTACTCAAAACGTTCAACCGTTCTTTGCCTAACATCTCTTCCAACTTGGTTAATATTTTTTGCATTATTTCTTGTTTTTTGCTTTTTAGTGTTGTATACAATTCTGTTGATGTTTGCTTGGCTTTTTCTATTGCTTGGTCAATTGTATTGGAGATGTCCATTTTTACCTTGGCAAGGTCTTGTGCAGTTATCGTTCCCATAGGAACATGAAGTTTATAGATTCCTAGAGGTGTAGGAAATATTATTTCCAATTCGCCATAGGCTATTCTCTTTATGGTAATCTCTTGCTTGATTCCTAATATTGTGATGTGGATGCTTTCCAGCTCTTCTTCAATCTTGCCAATCCGTTTTTCAAGGATTCTTCTGGTTTTCATCTCTTCTTCTATTACAGGTTTTGTTACGAGTGAGCGTAGGTCTTGTTTGACACTCTCTGCTATCACCTTGGCAAATCGGTGAGTGACTATACCATCTAATCCTATGGCAGCGTTTAGTTTCATAAACAGTTCCTTTTCTTGCTCTTTTGTAATATCATTAAGGTTTTTGTGGGGACTAAAGCGATTCAAGTAGCGGTTGAAGACGTCAATTGCGTTTGCTCCTTCATACGCTTTGAGGAAGTGATGACTGGCAAGGATTTGTTTTGCTTTTTCAAGTTTTCTCCGACTTGCGGGTTTAAAGAGTAGCGAGTTTCTCAGAAATTGGATGCATGTTGCTCTTGCCTCCAGTATCTCTATTTCCGGAATCTCGTGCTTTCTAATTCTACGCAGGCTTATTCCGAGCCTTTGAGAAAGGTTTTGAATACCATTTTTAAGGGCTATCAAATTCCCACAATTTATGTAGCCTAAATATTCTTCGTCAATTTCGAAGTATTTCGGAATTAAGGCAAGAATCGAAGCACGTTTCTCCTTTCCAGCTCTCCTGAAGGATTTTGATGCTGAAACATAACCGTTCTCTGCTTCTGTGAAATCTCCAGTTTGCCACGATTCGTATCCAGCTATCCAACAAAGGAAGGCTTCCACACGGAAGACACTATTTGTTCTGGCTTCTCCAGCGTAATTTCTGTGTGCAATATTCAGATGCAGCTTTGCTTCATCAACCCTTTCAGTCTCAAACAACAACTCACCCAAGTTCTCATGAGCTACAGCAGAGTCTAGATTGACTTTTAGAGCTTTTCTATAGAATATTTCTGCTTCACTTATCCTCTCTAGGTCCCATAGTGCGACTCCTAAATTGATAAGAGCTCGAAGAGATTCTGGTTCGATTTCTATGGCTTTTCTGAAGGATGCTTCAGCCTCTTCCAGTCTTCCCAAACCAGCCATCGTGGTTCCGATATAATTGTGAATAAATGGCTCCAGAGATTTTTTACGATTTATCTTCAAACAGATTCTGAGACAATTAAGTATGATAGTAAGGCTTTGCTCCCGAGGTTCTTTAGGATGAATAAGACCGCCTACACTGTATCCTAGAACATAAGGAACAACTTCTTCTCTATCTACCTCTCCTTGTTCAATCTTCCTAACTATGAACTCTTCAGCTTCATCGGACCGCCCCTCATAAGCGATTCTCAAGAATTTCTCAATTTCTTTTGAACCTTTGCCCATTCCGTAACCAAACCATTATTCAGAATAGCTAAAATAGGCATCTTAATCAAGCATCCAAAACTATAAAATACTTTCCAGTAAACATCTAGATTACAGCATTGGAAGAATCGGGATATGTATGGTTTGAATAGCCTTTGTGTCAAATTCTCAGTCTGAGAGATTCCCATTCTAAAGCAGAATTCTCGTTGATATAACATCAAACATAAGGTGTTATCAGCGGAAAACACGGAAAAGCACTATCCGATTTTTTAAAAAACGGCATAACATGAAAACGAGGATTTCCCATTTTTGGAAAATTGTTTCTTGGACCCCTTGCATGAAACCGTTTTTGTGTTAGATGTTAGAAGTTAAGGGACGTTAAATAAGGTGTTATATAAGAACATCATGATTCGTTGGCTATGCAGTTGCAATTATAGTCATTAGGTATAATAGATAATAACGTTGTAGTTGATTGTCTCTCTTTAGTCTCTTTGTATTGATTAACTGAACAACTCTCTCTAATAGTATTAGACAGGGGTAACTGTTTTGTTTTAGTTCTTGGTTTAGCATGAAAATTGAATGATTTCTTAATCCAATAGAGTTTCTTTATGAGCTTATGAATGGCTCTTTTGAAGTTGTCTTTTGTGACTTTGAAGCCTAATTGAATTAGATTATAGCCCATGGCACTCATTTTCTTGGCTGTCATATGAGAAATCGTTAGAAAAGCACACAGAAAGATTTTGATGGTGTGTTCTGAATCGAATCGGCTGTGGCATTCACGTTCAAGCCAATAGGGGCTCATACCGTATTTTCCGTTGTTGTTCTTTGCTTCTATCCCAATTTTGCCTTTGCTGGTCAATATTTCAACGTCACAGCCTTTACCTTCCTTATCAGCATATTGTTTGTCGAAGGGATTGTGCCTATGAGGAACTTTCAATCTCGTCAAGGCTATATGTAGAACTTTCTCCAACATCATACCTTGTTCCTGAAATTTGCTTATACCCTTCAAGACTAACACAACATGTATAAGAGCAGACACGTTTAGTAATTTTGTGTGAACAAATTTGCTCACAAACAACGAAGAAAATACCAATAAAGCGACTTCAAAAGCCAAATGGACACGGAAACAGGCAAGAGGCATATTGACGCCGAACGAAAGGAAGTTCCTTCAAGGTAAAGGAAACTACAGCCCGAACATGGTTAGATACTTCAAAAGTCATATTCTCCGAAAGACGAAGAAAGCAATAGAAGACCTTGACTTAATCTTCAAGAACTACGAAGCTTGGGAAATGTTCATTGACAATAAACCAGATGTTAAAAAAATAGTAGAAGGAGCTGTGAAGTTACAGTATAACAGTAATTATCGAACCGAGTATCAGGAGCGACTAGCCAGAAAAGTCAAACTTGATATCAACAAGAAAGACATAAGCCGAAAGACCAGAAAGCAAGTTAACGAAATCATAAACTCTGTTTTAATCCAATTGCAAACCGAATTCTGAGTGTTAGAACTTGTTTGTTTCTATTTGACTGTGTTTATGTGTATTATTTGTTTACTTTATCAGTTAGATGCCGCAGACCCATTGAAGTTTTGAAAGATTTAGGGAATGATATACCACGACAAGGACGATACGGTTTGGAAGTCTGTTTAGACTGTTCCAATTCAGATTATGTTATTCTTTTATAATGGATATAATCTTACCTAGATAATCTAAGTTAACAGAAGCGCGCGCGCTAACAGAAAACTTTTTATGTTGGCTGTATAGTAATCCAGTATAGAAAGCCAGTATATAGAGGCTGTCTATTTGCCTTCACGCCAAACTACCGTCTTTGACAGAAGAGGAAGAGACCGACTCTCCCTAGTCGCTCGGATATTAGACGTCGCACTCGAAGGAATTATTAAGACCCAAATCATGTATAGAGCAAATCTGAATTTTCTCCAACTAAATGACTACCTTTCGTTTCTAATGAAGCAGATGTTAATTGAGCAAACAGAAAAAAACGGGAAGACTCTTTATAAAACAACAGCAAAAGGCGAGAGGTTGTTGGGAGCCTATCAAAAGATTAAGAGTCTACTCTCAACAGAAAGTGTCGAAGAAACAACTAAAAGACCTCTAATCGTTGCGATTATACCTGCCTACAATGAAGAAAGGACTATCGCCAAAGTGATTTTGGCGACGCAAAAACATGTTGACAAAGTTATTGTATGTGATGATGGCTCAACGGACATGACAACAGAAATTGCCGAAGGGCTTGGCGCTGAAGTGGTACGCCACAATAGAAATATGGGATATGGAGCAGCGCTACAATGCTTGTTTGAAAGGGCTAGGGAGCTGGGGGCAGATATAGTAATTACTTTGGATGGAGATGGACAGCATAATCCTAATGAAATTCCAGCATTAATGAAACCTATATTGAAGGATGATGTAGCTGTTGCTGTCGGGTCACGATTTCTAGATAGGGAGAAAACAGAGAGTGTTCCGTTATATCGACGGTTAAGTAGAAAAGCTCTCACTAAACTAGTTCGCGTTGGTACAAACAGTAAAATTCGTGATGCACAATGTGGCTTTCGAGCATATGGACGAAAAGCGTTGGAAGGTTTAGAGGTTTTTGAGAGCGGAGTGGGCGTTAACTTAGAGATTCTAATGAAAGCTAAGGAGAGCGGCTTAAAGGTGGTGGAAGTTCCAATAGGAAGCAGTTATCATGGCGGAAAGAGACTCAAACGGAATTAGAGGTGCCCAGAAGTGAAACCTTCCAACATAGAACGATTAATCAGAAGCTTTTTGGCAAGAATGTTCGGAACTTCCCTGAGAAAACGCAAACTAGTGATAGGATACGATTCTAGGAACAAACCACAGATACACGAATTTGACATTGTTTCTGATGATATGGGCATAGTTGGGGAGATAAAGTCGGGGAGAAAATCGAGAGGCAACTATCTCGGAGCCTTGAGTGACTGCCTTTTCCTCACAAAAGTAAAAGCGAGAAAGAAATTGTTGGTCATTACCGACAGAAGATTTTATGGATATTTCAAGGTGAAATCAGAAGGAGTCATACCTAGCAACATTGAGATTATGCTAATACGTCCAGAAGATTTGGTTCCGAAAATAGCTGAGACGACTTGATTCAGATATGAGCCTTTGCAAATCTCTAATCTATGTTGACTATTTTCCGTGCATGCATGCATTTACTATCAAAATGACTGGGAGATGCTTGACTGGAGTCTCGTTTTAATGCAAATGATTCTCAAGAGCAATCTAATAAATATGAAACGCGATTATTATACGGGTATAAAAGCGACTAATGGTAAAGTTGCGTGAATAGTTTATGGGTTGGATTAAAGACCTATGGTCTTTCAAGAAGAATCCCTTTAGCATAAGAGAATTGAGCAATTCAGATGAGTTGCAAAAATTGTTTGTTGATAGGAAGAAGGAGGTTAAACCGCTCAAAAACACTTTCACTGGCTGCGAGGGAGGTGTTGTATGCGGAATTAGCGGTGTAAGAGGTTGTGGTAAATCTACAGTTCTTAACAAAGTGCTCGACGAAATCAAACAAGAAAACGGATTAATTATCAAAGTAAAGGCTTCAGGCACTTATGCAGAATTGGATTTTCTGCAAAAGTTGCTGACCGACATGTGCGACCAAATTGAAATCCAAGATTTGCCGGAAAAAGTAGTAGAAGAAGTAATTCGACTAAAGACTAATCTACTATACACTGAGAAAGTGGCAGAGGGGAGGGGCTCCGAAGCGAGTATTCGAGCAAGTATTAAAGCAAGCATTCTTTCTTTCTTCAGTTCTGAGATTGGTTCAGAAATTAAAGAAAAAATCACAAAGAACGTAGAGAGGCAGATAAAGCCATATTCAAAATCCACTCTTTCTAGAGAGATTTTGCAGTTTTTGTCTTTTTTGAGAAGTGAAACGAAATTTGACTACATAGTTGTAGGTATTGATGAAACCGACAAGTGCAGATTTGACGTTGCAGAGAAGTTACTTGATAGTATTAAAGCACTGTTGGGCACTGAACACTGTCATTTTGTATTTGTTGGAACCTTGCAGTTTCACAAAAATTTTGCCCAAGCATTCAAAGGACTGGAAGAAGAGGCAACTCTAGCAAGCATTTTCGAAGATATTGTATTAATAACACTATTCAGCAATCAAGAGATAGTAGATATTATCAACAAGCGTCTAAGTTACTACTCTATTGGGGACAAACCGAAAAAACCGTTCAGTAGTGAAGCAATGCAAGTAATTCTTGAACTTGCAAACGGAAATCCTAAGCAAGCCATGCGATTGTGTTCACAAGGTTTCATGTATTTTGGAGACAAAGGAAAAGAAATTAGTCCAGCTGATTTAGTTGAATATTTTGAGAGTAAAAACTACATCCAAGATTTGACACGCACCGAAAAAGAATATGTGAATGTTGTTAAGAAACTTGGTGAAGTATCAGCAATATCCAAGAAACTTTTTGAAGAGTTAGCCAAAAAGGGGATAAAACACAAAAGAAAACAATATAGAGTTCATCTTGAAAGATTGGTGAATAAGAGATATTTGAAGAAGACAATTTCTGAAAAAGAACAAGTTGTGTATATGCCTTCGGAACTATGCAAACACATTTCTTAAAGTCTTACGAACAGATTTCTTATTTTTAATTTTGTCTTATTAGTAATTTCTTAGAGTAAGTATAAAGGGCATTCATTGAAAAGACTTCAAGATTGTTGAGTATAGTAAGACAACAGAGATAACAAGATAGTAAGACAACAGAGATAACAGAGATAACAAGATAGTAAGACAACAGAGATAACAAGATAGTAAGACAACAGAGATAACAGAGATAACAGAGATAACAGAGATAACAGAGATAACAAGATAGTAAGACAACAGAGATAACAAGATAGTAAGACAACAGAGATAACAGAGATAACAAGATAGTAAGACAACAGAGATAACAGAGATAACAGAGATAACAAGATAGTAAGACAACAGAGATAACAAGATAGTAAGACAACAGAGATAACAAGATAGTAAGACAACAGAGATAACAGAGACAACAGAGATAGTAAGAAAAATGAAAAACTATTGACTAACAACCAAGATAGACCCCTACTGTTTCTCATAGTTGTTCTGGGAAAAGCCTTCTGAAAATTCTCAACGATTGTGAAATCCTAACCCAAAAAATATGTGTGTAGTGAATGTTTGGTAGTTCGATAAGTTTTTGAGTGAACTATTGATAATAGCTATTGATTTAAAATGCCATACTTTCACGTTTACATCCGTTATATAAACGAAAGGGAAGGAATAGATTCGCCCTTGATGGAGTTGAACCGTTCAGAAGAATACGTGAGGCAAAGAATCGCCAGCCCCTACACGAAAGGCAAACCCTTTCTTTTCTGTGGAAGAGTTGTTGAGAAATCAGGAATGAAGGTATTCCATATTTTCGTATCTGAAAAGGATGCTAGTCAGATAACTCTTCCTAGTGGAAAGTTAGTTAAGGATGAGCCAAACAACATATACGTTTCGAACTACTTTGCTGATGGCAAGGTCGAAGGCGTTTATCTGTGCACAGAACATTTCATTCCTTCTCTGCTAGAAGAAAAAGAAGAACCGACAAAGACCACTACTAAACCAATTAGCAAGAACATATTCATAGTTCACGGTAGAAATTACGAACAAATGAAAGAACTGAAAGCAATGCTCTCTGAATTTGGTCTGAATCCTACAGTTCTTCATGAAAAAGCGAGTGGAGGATTGACTCTTGCTGAAAAACTCGAAAAATATTCAAAAGATGTCGGGTATGCGTTTGTTATTTTGACCCCAGATGATGTCGGTTGTCGAGAAACTGAAGTTAAAAAATTGAAGACTAGGCTAAAAGCACCAATTCTGAGAAGACCAAAGCTCGTTACTCCAGATGAAGTAGAACAACTTTTCAAAAGATTCAAACCTCGGGCTCGACAAAATGTGATTTTCGAGATGGGTTATTTCTGGGGTTTACTCAAACGCAAAAAGGTATGTTGCTTACTCAAGGGAGATGTTGAAAAACCGTCGGACATCGAGGGAATTGTCTATATACCATTTAAAGACTCAGTCGAAGAAGCCCGTTACAAAATAGTTAAAGAACTTACAGAGGCTGGCTACAAAATAGAAATATGAGAAATGTAAGGAATTGCATCTTAATGAAGAGGTGTTCTCTGCTTAACCTTGAAAGCATAAAAGAAAAAGGATTAAATCTAAAGAAATTAAAGAAGCACATTAAAAAACAACTAGAAAACCAAGAAATAGGAATAGCAGAAGAACTTTCGGAGAATTTGCTGAGAGAAATTTTCTTGGATACAAAAGAAAGACTCAAGAACAAAACAAAATACAAGGTTAATGAAATACATTTCCCGAAAAGCTATCTTTTTGCTTTGCTGGTCTGCGAAAGAGACTGGAGAAAATTCCTTACATACGTTTTCCTTTCTCAAAGTAAGAATGAGAGAGAAAAGACCAACCAATCATGGAAGGAAGAATATCCAGAAGAGAAACCCACATTTGAGGAAAAGATGAGAGGAGTTAAGAGCGTTACCATACCTATATCTTCTGAAAAAACTGATAAACCAACTTTCTTTTTCATCGGATTGAGTTCTAAGAAAAGAACCTCTCTGAAACATGAACTAACTCATTACTTTGAGGTTAAATTGAATTTGCCCGTAGGTTCTCTTGGATTCATTTGGAAGTAATATTTCTATGCCTAATCTGAAAGCTAAAATCCCAAGAGCCCCTGAGAAACTCCCCTACTACTCAGAATAGTTATTCTAAGAGAAGCCTCTGAAAATTCTCTATTATTTTGTGAATCCCTAAGCAAGAAATGATAATTGTTAGTTTTGGCTCCAGTTTCACAAGAGGCATTATGGGAACATAGTCAACAATTTGAAGCCGTCTTGACTTTCTAGACGCCCTTGAATGTGACTCGTCCAAGTGCACGCGCTCCTGAACCTCCCCTAAAGTTTGCCCTTATGTAGGAAATGAAGCGATTGCCTTATGTAGAATTCTTGTCCGTTTTAAGTAATTGCTTGTTTTCTAGCTCTTTTTGTCGAATCAGGCTCGAAGTGAACGTATTTATTCAAGTTGCTGCCAATTGCAGCATGCTGAATCAAAAAGAAGGAAAAAAACATGGAAAAACTCGATAGAAAGACCCTGTGTAAACATCAAAGTATAACATTGAAAGAACTTGCGGAGCTAGCGTCGAAATACCCATTAGCAATAGTTGGTGGTGTTCAGAGAGGAAAAACGACTCTAATGAAACACATAGTTCGAGAGATGACAGAGCTAGACAACATCAAAATCCGAGTTTGGGATAGTAGCGTCAAGTGGCTCTTTGAGAGCCCAGCAACTAAGGCATACGTAGTTCCTCAACCCTCAATAGTGATATATCGAGGCAATAAAGCAGTATCATATGAATGTTCTCCGCAAATCTCAGACGAAGAATTAACCAGAATATTAGAGGATAGATGTATTGTCTTCGATATTTCAGAGCTTGACGACATTGAATACGAGCGAGAATTCCAAAAACGTGTCATTCACTGCGACAAGGAATATTTGATTAAGCTAGCAAAGCAAAACAAAGGGGAAATTACAGAAAGAATAGTGCATGTGACAGAGGAAGCTCAAGGTTCATTTACGAGTAATAGCTTGAGACAAAAACAGAATCTCTGGCTTGCAAAAGTCATTTCAGTAGGAGCAAACTACGGCTTGAATTTTCACATTGTGACAAGACGACCCAGTGAGGTCAGCACTCAGGTCTTCGAGCACACTTCAGTTAAGTGCATTGCTCAGACAAACCAGCCCAATGACATACGCAAGTTGAAGACGGTGTTTAGCTGGGAAACCGTAGAAGACATTAAAAAACTCAGACTAGGTGAATTCGTTGTGCTAACTTCCAAAGGAACCTTCCACTATCAGAGCACTATATATAGGGACAAAATCCCTCAAATCTACGAATACAGAGCAATGCAGGAACAAGGCAAAATATCAAAACTCAAAACCTTAGCTAAGAAGCTACTGAGAAAAATATTCAGAGGATGAGACAAATGAAAAAAGTCTACTTTAACGGTCAAACCGTGGAAAGTCTAAACCCCCTCAATTTCCTACGCTCTTACCGTAGCTCTCCTACAGAAGAAGACATACTATATAGTAAAAGCAGGGTACCTGATTTCGAAGCTTGGTTTCATAACCTCTATAATGACTTTCTAAAATAACGAAATTGGCATGCAAGTACATGCTGCAAGTCTGAAAATGAAAGACCAGATTTATAAAACTTGAAAACCAACTTTTAACCCATGAAAGGAAATGCTTTGAGAATCTATGCAAAATATTACGATCAGATTTATCTAACGAAAAAAGACTACCAAAAGGAAGCTGAGACTATTAAGGGCGTCATAAAACAATCTGAGAGGAAACAATCAAGAACTTTACTCGATGTTGGTTGCGGAACGGGAGAACATCTAAAATACCTCTCTTCAGACTTTCAATGCACGGGGATAGATATAAACAGAAACATGATTAAAACTGCGAAGAATAAGGTCCCAAACGCCGAATTTAAAGTAGCCAATATGATAAATTTCAAACTAAAGGAAAGGTTCGATGTAATAGTTTGTTTGTTTAGTTCTATTGGTTATGTTCAAACCTTCACTAAATTAGTAAAAACGCTTGAAAACTTCTACGAACACCTGAATGACAAAGGGCTGGTGATAGTGGAACCTTGGATTTTCAAGAAAGACTTCAAAAAGGGAATTTATTTAGACACCTATGAAGATGAAAAAGTAAAACTAGTTAGAATGGCAACAAGTAGAATTGTAAGATCAAAATGGTTAATTCTTATGCACTATTTAATTGGAGAAAAAGGAGAAATTAGACACGTTAGAGAAATTCATAAGATGTTAGCTTTAGATCATCAAGATTATATCAAAGCATCTGAGTCAACTCGGTTTAAAGACATAAAGTTCTTGAAAGAAAAATTATGGGATGGTTGCAGAGGTTTATTTATCGCCACAAAAGGACTTTTATGATTTTCCAGCTTCTCAATTTCTTCTATCCCTTTCCAACTCTCCATTCAACGTTTGAAAAATGCTCTCCATTGTCATTTCTGGATTAGCATTTTGATTCCCCTTTCTTTTGCTATTTTTCCTCTTTCTCTTGCTGAGTTTCTCTTTTTATGTGCATTTCTAGGTATGCCTCACCATAGGGAAAGAGCCATTCAAAATACTTTTCACATGGAAATTCTTCGCAGTCTCTCATGCAATATGCAACTCCACGCTTTACAGCACAATCCAAAACTAAGCAGAGAATTCCTCTACCACCCCATTGAGTTCTCACCTTCTCCTTAGCTATCTCCTCAATCCCAGAACTGCAAACGCACCCCAACTTTTTATGAAGCTCGCAAACATCACAGCATATGCCGCATGCACCCACATGCTTCATAAAGAACACTACCGCAACATGGGCATTTTAATGCCCCTCTCCTTCGCAATCTTTTGAGCCTTCTCGTAACCGGCATCCGCATGCCTGACTATAGCTGTTCCAGGATCCGTTGTCAACACAGTTACCAAACGTTTCTCCGCTTCTTTTGTGCCGTCAGCCACCAAACACATACCAGCATGAATGCTATAGCCTATGCCCACGCCTCCACCGTGATGAACAGAAACCCATGTAGCTCCACCGACAGCATTCAATAAAGCATTAAGTATAGGCCAATCCGCAATCGCATCGCTTCCATCCTTCATGCCCTCAGTTTCACGGTTGGGAGAAGCAACACTCCCACCATCCAGATGATCACGACCAATCCATACCGGTCCAGAAAGCTTCCCGCTAGCAACCATGGCATTCATCAACTTCCCAAAACGAGCCCTCTCGCCGAAGCCAAGCCAGCAAACCCGTGCCGGCAAACCCTGAAACCTCACCTGTTTCTTTGCTTTCCGTATCCAACGACACAACTCCTTATTATAAGCAAACTCTTTCAAAATCACATCGTCAAGCGTGTAGATGTCTTCTGGATCACCAACAAGCGAAGTCCAACGGAAAGGCCCACGGCCCTCAAAAAACATGGGCCTAATATAACGTGGAACAAATCCTTGATAGGTAAATGCTTCTTTGAATCCGGCGTTGTAGGCTTGTTGTCGCAGGTTATTTCCGTACTCGAATGTTATGGCGCCTCTCTTCATCATCTCAACCATGGCTTCTACTTGAACACGCATGCTCTCACTTGAACGATGCATATACCCCTTCGGATCATTCTTTCTAAGCTCATCCGCCTCCTCCTTAGACAAGCCAGCAGGGTAATAACCATTCAACGGGTCATGAGCGGCAGTCTGGTCAGTCAAAACATCTGGAATTATGCCTTTACGCAGAAGTTCGGGATGCACCTCAGCAGCGTTACCCAACAAACCAATACTTTTGGGAGTGCCTTCATGCTTAGCCTCCGAAGCCAACTTCACAGCTTCATCCAAACTGTCAGTCCACATTTCCAAATAACCATGTTTAAGCCTACGCTCGATCATGTGCTTGTCAATCTCAACAACCAACGCAACACCGTCATTCATGGTAACAGCCAAAGGCTGAGCACCACCCATCTCGCCCAAACCAGCGGTCAAAACGAGCCTTCCACTCAAAGTTCCGCCGAAATGTTCCTTCGCAACAGCAGCAAGCGTTTCATAAGTGCCCTGCAGTATGCCCTGCGTACCAATGTAAGCCCAAGAACCAGCAGTCATCTGCCCAAACATGATCAGACCCTTCTGCTCCAACTCATAAAAATAATCCCAAGTAGCCCATTTCGGCACAAGCATACTATTAACCAACAAAGCCCTCGGCGCCCACTCATGGGTCCTAAAAACAGCCACGGGTTTGCCGCTTTGCACAAGCATTGTTTCGTTAGATTCAAGCTCCGTTAAAGTCTCCACAATACGCTCAAAACACTCCCAGTTTCTAGCCGCCTTACCAGTCCCGCCATAAACAATGAGTCTCTCAGCATCTTTAGCCACTTCAGGATCAACAACGTTAAAAAGCATACGCAAAACGCCCTCAATCTGCCAGTTCTTACAGTGCAGTTCTGGGCCAGTCAAACATTTAACAGGCTTCTCAATCTTAAACAAGCCAATTCACAATAAACCAAAATGGTGAAAACATGTTATAATTCTTTGCCCGCACAGTAAAAGGATGCGAACGCACCTTTCACCCATATTTTTGTTCTATTCTAAAAGAAAAAGCCGCTTTGACTCGCTTCCCTGTCCACCACAATTCTCCCATTCTTCACCACCTTATCAACAAGGTTCACCCCGAAACGATAGCCAAGAAACTTGTGATTCGGCACACCCAAAACAATAATGTCAGCTTTTTTGCCAACCTCCAAACTGCCAACTTCGCCTGCTCTACCTATGGCGTGAGCAGCGTTAATAGTGGCCGCTGTTATGGCTTCAGCAGGCGTCAACCTCATAAAATGACAAGCAAAGGCTATAACCAACTGTTGACTCTCAAACCAACAGCTAGGATTAAAATCGGTTCCCAAAGCCACAGGAACACCAAGATTAATCATTTTTCTGGCTTCCGCATACCGCCCAGTCATCAAGCTAAAGGCTGCCGCTGGGAGCAAAACCGCAATCACACCTTTACTGGCCATGGCCTTAACGCCGTCATCGGAAGAGAAAAGCAGATGTCCAGCGGAAACAGCTCCAATATCAGCCGCGAGCTCAGCGCCACCCAGTCTGCTCATCTCGTCAGCGTGAACCTTAGGCTTTAAGTTGTGACTCTTGCCAGCAACCAAAATACGCCTAGTCCGCCCCAAACTGAAAATGCCTTTCTCGCAGAAAACGTCGCAAAATTCCGCAAGCTTTCTTTCAGCTACTTTCGGAATCATCTCCTCGGTGATTAGGTCAACGTACCCTTGTGGATTACCCTTGTATTCACGCGGAATGGCGTGAGCACCCAAAAAAGTTGGAACAACATCAACGGCATGCAACCGGTTCAAACGCTTCGTAACCCTCAAAATCTTCAACTCGTCCTTCACGGTTAAACCATAACCGCTTTTGGCCTCCACAGTTGTTGTACCATGCTCTAACATAACATCCAGAGTTTTAAACCCCATCTCCAGAAGCTTTTCAACACCAGCCTTACGAGTTTCCCTAACAGTCTTTAGGATTCCGCCGCCGGCATCAAGAATCTCCATGTAAGAAGCCCCCTCAACCCTCATCTGAAACTCATCCTCTCGCGAACCAGCAAAAACGAGGTGTGTGTGCGGGTCAACAAAGCCAGGCATAACAATTTTCCCGCTGGCACTTGTCACATTTTCAGCTCTGAATCCCTTCCTGATTTCAGAGGTTTCTCCAACAGCAACTATCCTGCCATCCTTGACTGCCAAGCCGCCCCTCCGTATTATTCCAAGATTGTGCATGTGCTTTCCTGTGCGCGGCTCCTGATTATCGCCACTGAGTGTGACAAGCTCGTTAGCATTCACTATGAGCAAGTCTACCTTTTCTTTTCTCGCTCGCTTCCTCCTCTTTTTAGCTGCAACCATCCCCTAAACCACTTGATACTCTTCGCCTTCCCGCAATACCACAACCTTGATGTTCGAGTTGGCTTCCACCTTCTTCCTGAACTCTTCCGGATCTGTGTCCCAACGATGCATGGGTATCGCAATTTCAGGGTTAATTGCCAATGCAGCCTCGGCGGCCTCAACATTATCCATCGTGTACGTGCCTCCGCTCGGAAGCAAAGCCACAACCACATGCCCAAGCTGCCTAATTTCAGGGATAAAGTCCGTGTCTCCAGCATGGTAGACAGTTTTACCTTCAGCCGTTATCAAGTAGCCAACTCCATACCCCTTCGGATGGAACGGATTGCCAGGAGACCTAAAACGCTTGTAATTGTAGGCTTCGACAGCCCTAACCATTACGTTACCAAAAGTCGTCTCTTCCCCAGGTTTAAGAGACTTAACGCTTCCACCTATTTTCGAAAAACAGTCCTCAGGAGCAATTATCACCGTTTCGGTCTTACGAACCCTTCGAATTTTAGATGCATCACAATGATCAGAATGCGAGTGCGTCACCAGTATCAAGTCCGCTTTTTCAGAGTATTCACCCTCATAAGGGTCAACGTAGATGGTTTTTCCTTCAGCCTTGATTTGAAAACTGGCGTGACCAAGCCATTTAATTGAAAGAGTCATTCTAAACACCACCTTTCTCTATATTCAATTGGCGTATTATATTAAAAGATTCACTATTACTGGATTCTAATTGATTGGTTTTGATGTTGCTGCTTACTCTGATGAAGACATAAGAAGAAAAGAAGTTCGGCTAGAATTCGGATTAAAACTCAAAATGATCCATTAACATTTTAACTATTACTTTTGCCTTCGCCTTTTTCTATCGCGTTTTGCACGGCCATTTCTAATACGCGTTCTTCAGTCAATTTGTCAATTTTCAGATAGCATGCAGCTATGTCAATTAAAGCCTTTAAAGGTGCCATGCCGCAGAATTCTGAACTGATTATTGGCACGTTGTAGCGGGCAGCCTCCACCTTAAGCAGTTCAAAAACTCGGTAAAGCGGGGTCTTCTCAAAATCTGTTACACTCATGCCAATCTGCGTAATATTTTTCTCTGGAATAAAAGCAGCCATAGCCTTAACATTTGAAAAACCACCCTTTTCAGCATGTAAAGCCTTAGCAATCTTCTTAGCAACCTTCAGATCAGCCGTACCCAAATTAACATTGAAGCCAGCCATGATCTTACGGGCGCCAGTGACTGTTACACCCGCTGTAGGGTGAGACTTAGCTGGACCAAAGTCTGGTTTACGTTCAGGCTTAACAATCATCTCAGCCAACTTTTCGTATTCTCCCTTACGTATCCAGTCCAAATCTCTCCGCTCAGCTTTTGTTGCTGCCTCGCCATAAAGGTAAACTGGCACGCCGCATTTCTCAGCTAGGGTTTGTCCAAATCTCCTCGCAAGTTCAATGCAGCCCCCCATTGTAACGCTTTTTATTGGCATGAACGGTACAACGTCAACTGCGCCTATGCGTGGATGCTGCCCCTTATGTTTTCGCATGTCAATCAGCTCTACGGCTTTAAACGCGGCGCTTAACGCAGCCTCAATCACTGATTCCTTGTTGCCGACGAAGCTAACAACAAGCCTGTTGTAGTAGTCGTCGAAGGTGTGGTCAAGTAAGAAAGCGTTTTTGGTTTTCTTAATTTGTTTGAGGATTGACTCAACGATTTTCGGGTCTGAAGTGCTAAAGTTAGGCACACACTCAACAATTTCCCTCAACTTTCTTTCCTTCCTTCAACTATTTGCACAAAGTGCGTAATTAGAATTTACTTTTAAGACAAAGAATTTATGTGTTATTTGCTAGAACCTAGCAAACTAGAAACGTTTAAGGGGGAAGACGGCACAGTGCGTTCGGAAATAGAATTTGAGGTTCCAACATGGAATCAAATTTATGAAATGCTTCTGAACTTGGCTGAAAAAATCCGGAAAAACGGGTTTAAACCAGACATAATTGTGGGTGTTTCTCGGGGAGGGTGGCCTCCGGCCAGAGTGCTCTCAGACTTGCTGGGTAATCCAAACCTTGCGAATGTTAAAGCCGAATTTTATTTGGGGGTTGCAGAGACAAAGGGAGAACCCGTCATAACACAGCCAGTCTCTATGACTGTCGCTGGAAAAAAAGTGCTCATTGTAGACGAGGTTGCCGACACTGGCAAAAGCCTAAAACTTGTGAAAGAGCACATTATCGGAGAAGGGGCTGCGGAGGTTAAAGTAGCCACGGTTTACTACAAGCCTTGGAGCATTGTTAAACCAGACTATTACGAAAAGGAGACAAGCCGCTGGATAGTTTTCCCATGGGAAATTAAGGAGACCATCCGCAAAATCGTTAAAAAATGCAGGGAAAAAGGGAAAACTGCAGAAGAAGAAACCGCGAAGCTTGTAAAGGCTGGGATATCCGCAGAACTTGTTAGAAGATTTTTGAAAGAAATTCTCGAGGAAGAGAATTGCTAAAATACATTGAAGAATTTAGAAGGCAGGTTGAGATAACTGGCTTCAGGAACGTGCGAATTAGGGACATCGAAGAATTTTTGAAGATGACCCGTAAAGAAAAACCGTTAAACGTGGAAATTCAATTCTTTGACGCGAAATTCGTGGCTACATGGCAACATCTATACTTTGCAGCTTTGAATGCGCTGACAGCGTTCAAGAATAAGGAAAACATTTCAAAAAGCGTAGCAATGGAAACAATGCTTTACGCTTCTGCTCAACGCCAAATCTTGAAAGCAATGAAACTTCTCGGAATCAAACCCGATTCATCCAAAATAGCGGTGCTGATAATTGGAGAAAAACCAGAAACGATAAAATCAGTCTTATCAATGGTTTCAAAACATGTCAAGTCAGAGCCCGATGACGCAGTTCTTGAATTATCAGAGGAAAAGGGAACAATCGTCCAAAAAATCTTTGAAATTTCAAGCGTAGAGCTAAAAACCATCGTGAAAAAAGATGATTTAGAAAGAGCCCTAACAGACCTTGTCATTGAACGAATGGCATTACTTTCAACTCAACATTAACCTACAGCAGTTTTTCCTTCATAACGGATAAAATGTCATCTGGTTTTATCACTGATATTCCAGTAAATCCGCCTACAACCTCAATCAACAGGATTTTGTCAGGGTTGTTGAGATCAACTTTTCTCTCAAAGTTCGCCGCAGCCGCTTCAACGATGTCTTGAGTGGAGGCTTCTGTGAAACGTTTCTCAACGGTGACACGAAAGGTTTCATTTTCTCCTATCTTTGAGCTGAGGTCTGTGGCTGCCCTTTGAATTTCGCCTAAATCGGTGCGGACAACCTTCTCGATTGGAATAATTCTGAGTGTATAGCGAAACTCGTAGGGACGTTCGCGCAAGATTTCGCGAAACTTTTCTATAACCTCAAGAGAGTTAAAAACAGTTTTCACAGCGATCAGGCCAGAAACTCCGGTCTTGTCAACAGTTGGTGCTGAATCCCCTATGTCTCCAAGTAAGTGCCACAACTCAGAGCAAGCGTTACCCTCGTTTCCACGAGAAGTAGTAGCTAAAAGGTTAAAATCTCTAAGCATATTTTACACCTCTGCTCCAAACTCCGTGTATTATTATCTTTTACAGGCAAATTTAACATTTCCAATGGATACGGTGCCTTGTTAAAAATTGCTTATAATTGAGTTTGAGGTCAGTGCAGGTTAGTGGCTTCTTCACAGCTTGTAGGCTCCTAGCCGTCGCCTCACATCATCCCAGTTTAATATTCTATTACAAGGATTTATCCATTTTGATGGCTAAAACAGTAGGCTTAAACTTTTAAACTGCACGGGTTCTTATTGATTCGACTTAACAGAGGAAGCGACATTGACTCAAGCGCGAAAACCAGTAATTGTTGTTCACGGCGGTGCTGGAACGTGGCGTCCTGAACGAAGCCAAGCCGG
This sequence comes from Candidatus Bathyarchaeota archaeon, assembly GCA_029883255.1. Next base: position 29,178 of record JAOUJL010000003.1, read on the forward strand.
GTTAGAGGGAGTCAAAAAGGCTGCAAAAACCGGTTTTCACATTCTTAAACACGGTGGAAGCGCTGTTGACAGCGTCATAGAAGCTGTAGAGGTCATGGAAGATGAAGGCACATTCAATGCTGGTTACGGCTCAAGTTTAAACATAGAGAAACGCGTTGAAATGGAAGCATCCATTATGGATGGAGAGACGCTGCAGGCCGGAGCCGTTGGGCTTCTGAAAGATGTTAAAAATCCCGTTCGTTTAGCAAGGGTTGTCATGGAGAAAACAGATCATGTTTTTGTGGTTGGCGAAGGCGCGGAAAAACTCGCGAAAACCTTTAATCTTGAAAGAAGAAAATCCACCACAGCGCTTAGGCTAAAGTATTATGAAGAGCAGAGGAAAGCCTTGCTCGAGGGAAAGTTTGAATTACCAAAGCTGGTTAGTTTAATCAAGGATCGCCCCGAATTGTTCAGGCTTGAAACTGTGGGAGCGGTTGCCCTAGATAAAAATGGGAATGTTGCAGCCGCAACCTCAACGGGAGGTTTTCCGTTAAAACTTCCTGGAAGAATCGGAGATTCACCGTTGATTGGATGCGGCACATACGCGGACAACCAAGCTGGAGCGTGTTCAGCTACTGGTGTTGGCGAAATAGCGATAAGACTGGTTTTGGCGAAGACCGTTTGCAGTTATATGGAGAGTGGAAAGACAGCGCAAGAAGCTGTTGAGCTTGCGATAAGGCTTGTTAATCAAAGGTTAGCAGCTACATACAATTCTATGGGTTTGATTGCCGTCGATATTCACGGTAAGATTGGTGCAGCACATAATTCACCAAACCTGTGTTTGGCTTATGTTACCTCGGGAAAACAAGAGCCCGTAGCTTCCTTGACAGCGACAGTTGTGAAATAAAGCTTTAGGAAAAGCACAGCAAGTGTGTGACGCAGCTTTTATTCTCGACAAGTGGCGAATAAAAAGCTTAAAGCATTGCTAGGTTGCTTCACCACGCAAGAAGAGCGAGGGAGCGGTACGTTAGAATTAAATCCAAGTGGCCCCGAGCATTGGGTAGAGCTTTAAAGAGGTTTTCCAAAGAGAGGAAAAGTTTGTGAAAATTCAAAAGATGACGGAAGATGAGTTAGACTACGTTCGCGCAATTTGCCTTGACCCTAGCATAGGTCCACAAAGCAGAGAAGCTATGAGAAGCGGCATGACTGACCGAATTTGTTGGATCAGAAGGATGATGCAAAGGGGACTTGAAATATTAGTGGCGCTTGAAAAACCTAAGATGGAAAGGATCCATTACAAATGGGCAGGGAACATGCTTCATGCAGATTTGGCAGTGCACGGACAGGTGCCAAAGGGTTTGCTGGAAAGTGTGCCTATCGAATTCGCACTTGAACCTGTAAAGGGTAAGAACTCACTTTTCATTGATTGTGTTTGGGTTCTGCCACCTTTTTGGCACAGTGGAGTAGCGAAATGTCTCATTGAATCTTTCATTCACAGAGCAAAACAATTCGGTGGAGCCAGTGTTCTCGCGTATGAAGGCGATAGATGGTTCGGAACCTCCATAAAATACATGCCCTCTAGTTTCTTTAAGAGATTTGGGTTTGAAGAAGTCGCTAGAGATGGAAGTCGAGTTCTTCTTTTCCTTGATTTAGGCGCTGGTGTACAGCCAGAACTTATTTACCCGAAACCTAAACCTTTTGACGAAAACAACAAAGTAACGATAGATGCGTTGTTTAACAGTCAATGTCCGTGGTCGAGGTTGATGATTGATAATATTAAAAGAAATGTAAAAAGGTATCCGGGAGTTACTGTTAACATTGTCAAGACTGATGACAGAAGAACAATCGAAGAATTCGGTTTGTCCAGAGGAACATGCATAAACGGAAAACCAATTATTAAAAGAATGGCATCATGGAAAGAAATAGGAACCGAAATCGAAAAAATCAAAAAACTCTGCTAAGAACCTTTATTTCTACTCTCACCTTTTAGCGCGCGCGAGCTATTTAGCAATCTTTTATCTTGATTTTAGGCTTATGTTTATAACCTACTAAGTTATGACCATCCCGGTTGCTGGATTAACCATGACAAGAGTAGCAGTGCTAGACGCAGATAAATGTAAACCGAAACGCTGCAACAGAGTATGCTATCGTTTCTGCCCAATGGTGCGAAGCCGCAAGGAAGCAATACGCTTCGAAGGCGGCAAGGCAGTGATTGTAGAATCTCTTTGTTCAGGATGCGGAATCTGTATAAAGAAATGCCCATTTAACGCCGTTTCAATAGTAAATCTCCCAGATGAGCTGGAAACCGAGTGCAGTCATCGTTTCGGACA
>JAOUJL010000318.1 GCA_029883255.1 Candidatus Bathyarchaeota archaeon
AAGAAAGTCTTGTTCTCTTACGAGAGCATCTTATGGTGGTAACCTTCCTGTTGACCGAGCTAAGAAGTTCCTTCTTGCATGCATGATTAGTTTCAAAGGATAGCCACATTAACATAACAATAAACCCTCTATCATAACCTCTAAAATTATGGATAGAAGATGTTGCTCGCGCATAGGTTTTGTCTTCACTTCCATATTTCTTCCTTTGTTCCAATCTCTTAGATTAGGAAACGTTTTTTTATGTGCTCTCCCCTTTTTTCCTGATGCATTCTGCACAAAACTTTTAATATCATCATTTCCTGAGTATGTTTCATGCGAAAGAATTTGCGTCAAAAACTGTTAAGAGAACTTCTTAAGAACTCAAAACGTAGTGACAGAGAACTTGCCAAAATCCTCAAGGTTTCTCAGCCCACAATCACCAGAACTCGTCACAAACTCGAAAAGGATGGAACAATTCGGGACTATACAATCACTCCTGACTTCAGAAAGATGGGCTTGGAATTGTTAGCCATAAATTTCGCCAAAATCCGTCCTGAAATTCTTTCATCTGTAGTAAACAATAGAGCTAAGGAGTTTATTTCAAAGTTCCCCACCACAATATTTGCGTCTGCTGGACAAGGTCTGGGTATGAATGCGGTAAGTATTGCTGTCTACAAGGATTTTACGGAATTCCATAAAAAGGTAAATTTGATGAGGACTGAATGGAAAGACATTGTAGAGGACATTCAAAGTTTCATTGTTCCCATTGGGGAAGGCGAATTCAAGAGGTTTTCTCTAACACACCTGAAAGATTTGCCTCTTTAGCCTTCACTAAATCAGCTTGTGTGAATTTTTGGGTGTATGTGCAGTTTCATCAGCGTTAGTCTATGTCAAATTATCAATGTATATATCTCCATAATGAGAGATCTTCTGCAGCATTGGATGAAGCATGCGTGGAGAAAGAATCTAAATTGAGTCGGGATGCCACATCTAAGGCGAAGTACAATACACTGATAACTTGAAAACTGAGAGAAATGTGGCTTTTACAAAAAATCCAACGAAAGTAGAAAAATTGCCACAATAAACTCTTCTTACAAAAACCCTTAATTCAACTAAACCTTTGTTACCTCGCCATATTTTCCGACATTGACTCTCCAAACTCCTTTGAATGAGGTTACAAAGCCATTCTCAATTTGCAAGATGTCTCTAGCGTTCAGTGGAATTATCTTTTCGTTCCACAAATCCATCGCCATCGATCCAGTTTCATCTTCCACCTCTAACTCAAGGATTTCATGCTCAACACCCTTACCCGACGTAACATGTTTGGGTTCTGAAACGCTTGCAACCTTCACCTTCATACTTACACGGCTCATGCCAGGCTTCAAGTCTCGTATATTCAATAAATATTCCTCAGATACTCTTCACTAGCAATGTTCTACCCATAACTTGTCTTGACTTCTCTTAAACATTTACGAAACAACCGATAAAGAAAAGTTCAGAAGAACACAACTATTTTACGGAGTCTATTCACTATGACGATCTTGCGATGCACCCAGTGTTCAGCAACCCTGAAGCCGTATCCTCCACGATATAAATGCGAAAAGTGTGGAGGCCTTTTGGAATACACTCTTGATTTCAAACAGTTAAGAGGAATCAAGCTCGCTGGTACCATCTCTTTCTGGAAATACAAACAACTTCTTCCAGAGGTAAAAAACACCGTGACACTGGGCGAAGGCGGCACCCCCCTGCACAAAGCTACGCGTCTTGCCAAAAAACTTGGTTTGAGTACAGTGTATCTTAAGGATGAAACACGAAACCCGACGAATTCCTTTAGAGACAGATGTGCCGCGTTAATGGTTTCCAATGCTTTAGATTTGAAGTACAATTCTATGGTTTGTGCTTCGAACGGAAACCTTGGAGCCTCTTCGGCTGCTTACTGCGCAAAGTCTGGGCTTATGTGTCACATTATTGTTCCAAAACTAGTTGACATGGGCAAGCTCGCTCAAATGCTGATCTACGATGCCATCCTTGAC
>JAOUJL010000319.1 GCA_029883255.1 Candidatus Bathyarchaeota archaeon
TTGATTGGACTAGGAGCTCACGTGGCTGTCGTTGTAGGTCCGAGAGAAGGTGAGATTCAAATCAGCTTGCGATCAAACCGTGATTTCCACGAAAAAACAGGGATACATCTGGGTCGAGACATAGCTAAACCTCTCGGTGAATACCTCCACGGCATGGGTGGAGGGCACTCGGTGTCAGCAGGAGCTAATGGGACGGGCAATGTAGAGGCAAGCCTTAAACGTTGTATGCGGCTCTTTAAGGAGAAGCTGAAGTAACCCTTTTTTAAGTAGCTACTCTTAAGTGAAACGGGTATTTGGCAAATAGATAGGCGCGCGAAGACATGATGATCATTGAAACAACAGACCTAACGTACACGTATCCAGCTGGGACAGAATTGTCTCTTCAAGACGTGTCTATAACAGTTGAACAAGGGGAATTTGTGGTTCTCACGGGCCCCAGCGGTTGCGGGAAGACAACTTTATGCCGATGTTTTAACGGGCTTGTTCCTCATTTTTATGGTGGAAAACTTGAAGGAAACGTGGCAGTCGCAGGTCTCAAAGTGGGTGAACATCAAATCTATGAGCTTGCTCGGCATATTGGTCTCGTTTTTCAGAACCCAGAAAACCAGCTCTTCGCATTATCCGTTGAAAAAGACGTGGCTTTTGGACTTGAAAACCTCGGGATGCCCCGGAGTGATATTAGGAAACAAGTTGACTGGGCTCTTGAAATAACTGGCATTACTGACCTTCGTGAGAGACCGCCGCATGAGCTTTCTGGAGGACAGCAACAGCGTGTAGCCATCGCCTGTGTGCTCGCGATGCAGCCAGACGTAATGATTCTTGATGAACCAACATCTTTTCTCGATCCAGTGGGTGCCCAAAAAATCTTCGATGTCATCAATGAGCTGAACAAAAAACTTGGTATCACGGTCATCCTCGTTGAGCACCGATTGGATTTAGCTTCAAAATATGCAAATCATGTTATAGTGATGAATGAAGGAAAGGTGGTGTTAGACGGTGAGCCTCGGGAGGTGTTTAACTCTGATAGCGCCCGTTTGATCGGCGTTGGGATTCCTAAAGCAACCAGACTTTACCAGATTCTTGAAGAAAGAGGCGTATTCCTCAAGAGGGTACCGGTGAATTCGGAGGAAGCATCTCAACTCTTACGGGAGGTCTTGACGCATGATCGAGGTTAAGGATGTTTATTTCACCTATCCAAACGGCGTTGAAGCTTTAAGCGGTGTTTCTCTCGCAGTTCGAGACGGAGAGTTCATTGCGATTATGGGCCAGAACGGTGCAGGAAAAACAACCCTAGTGAAGCATATTAACGGTTTGTTGAAGCCGACGAAAGGAGAGGTTGCTGTTGATGGAGTTAGCACTCGGAAGGTGAGCGTGGCCAAACTTTCACGAAAGGTAGGATTCGTGTTTCAAAATCCTGATCATCAGCTTTTCTGCGAGACTGTTGAAGATGAGATTGCCTTCGCTCTTCAAAACTTCGGCTTCAAGGAACAGCTCATAAAAAAACGGGTAACGTGGGCTTTAAGTCTTTTAAACTTGACACGGTACCGTCAAACGTCTCCTTTCATGCTTAGTGGAGGTGAGAGAAAAAGGGTTGCCCTAGCTTCGGTTCTTGCATGGAATCCTGACGTTGTGATACTTGATGAACCAACGATTGGTCAGGATTATCAACAAAAAGAGAAACTACGACAGTTTATTGTTCAATTGAACACGCAGGGAAAGACTGTGATCATTGTCACGCATGATGTTGAATTTGTGGCCGAATGTAATCCTCACGTAATTTTGATGGCTCAAGGAAAGATAATGGCTGAGGGAGGCGCTAAGGAAACTCTAACCAACCGTGACTTAGTTACGCAGGCGTTTATTGTGCCTCCACAGATTTCACAGATATTCTTTGAGCTTTCAGATTTGAAGTTGCCCACCAACGTGATTGACGTCTATGATGCAAGAAAAGTTCTGCTTGATCGTTTAGAGGTCTCCTCATGAGCGTTTTTGACGGCT
>JAOUJL010000320.1 GCA_029883255.1 Candidatus Bathyarchaeota archaeon
GTGGTTGCAGCTGGCTCCACGCGGTGGTGCAAATAAAGAAGAAGAACCCAGATGACGGAAAGAAAGCGATCAAAGCAGCCTTTGAAGGACACAAATCATTGAAACATTGTGTTGTCGTAGATGACGACATAAACATCTATGACCAAAACGACGTTGAATGGGCAATTTCAACGAGATTTCAAGCAGATAAAGACGCTGTTGTCCTACCAAACCAAAGAGGATCTTCCCTTGATCCTTCTGGAGATTTAACCGAAGGAAAAAAAGCCACAACATGTAAGATGGGATTAGACGCAACGACCCCACTCAAAGAAACAGGTAAAGGCTTTAAAAAAGAGCAATATAGAAGAGTTGATCTAAACAGATTCTTGTGATTGTATGTACCTCACAAAAGAAGAAGAAAGAATGCTCGATGGAGAAGAAGGTTACGCGGTAAAAAAATCCATGGAGATACTCGTTGCCCTAGGAAATATTTACGGCGCTGAAAAGCTCATAAGAGTAGGCTCTGTTCAAGTGGCAGGTGTATCATACCATAACCTCGGAGATGCTGGTCTAGAATTCCTAAATACACTAGCAAAAGATGGAAAAGTCAAAGTACTCACAACTTTGAACCCCGCAGGAATGGATTTAGAAGATTGGAAAAAACTCGGAATCTCCGAGAAGTTCGCAAAAAAACAAAACTTGGTCATAGATGCCTTCAGGAAAATGGGCATAATCATCTCTTGCACATGTACGCCCTATCTGATAGGTAACCTGCCAAGATATGGAGAACACATCGCTTGGTCCGAGTCCTCCGCAGTTACTTTCGCCAACTCGGTTATCGGAGCAAAGACAAACAGGGAAGGAGGCCCATCAGCTCTTGCAGCAGCTTTCGTTGGCAAAACACCATGCTATGGGCTTCATTTGGAAGAGAACAGAGTGCCAGACACTCATGTAGACGTGAGGGTTAAAATGAAAAAGTTCTCAGATTGGGGAGCTCTCGGTTTTTCTATTGGCAAAAGGGCGGAAAATAAAATCCCATACATAACAGGCATAAAAGATGTGGGGTTGGATGAGTTGAAAACCTTTTGTGCCTCAGTGGTGACTTACGGTTCAAAACCGCTATTCTATATGAAGGAAATAACTCCTGGATCTGAAAAACATCAACTCCCAAGAGAGAAAATCACCATCGAGGATAAGGACATAAAAGAAGCATACGAAAGTATCAATGACGATGTTGATATCGTCAATTTCGTCTGTATAGGCTGCCCCCACTCTTCCATTAAAGAAATCGCTAGAATAGCAAAACTGCTAGAAAACAAGAGCATATCTCCAAACACTGAATTCTGGGTCGCAACTTCAAGACAGATGAAACAACTCGCAGACAAAAGAGGTTACACGGAAATAATCGAAAGAGCTGGAGGAAAATTCGCTTGCGACACTTGCATGGCAGTAGCCCCACTGAAAGGAAGATTTGCATCCGTTGCAACAACCTCCGCAAAAGGATGCTATTACTCACGACACAACAACATGAAGACAAAACTAGGAAGTTTCGAAGAATGCATAGAAGCTGCGGTGAGGGGAAAATGGAGTTAAAAGGAAGAATCATATCAAAGGGAGTCGCAGAAGGAGAAGCCCTAACCACCATGCAACCAATCTCATTTTACGGTGGAGTAGACCCGAACACCAGCGAGATAATAGAAAAAGGACATGAACTGCAAGGAAAGAAAGTGAAAGAAAAAATACTAGTTTTCCCAAATGGTAAAGGATCAACAGTTGGATCCTACACCCTTTACAGAATGAAAAAGAACGGAACAGCTCCTGCTGGGATTATAAACAAAGAGTGTGAAACTGTAGTAGCTGTCGGCGCAATAATCTCAGAAATACCTTGTGTTGATAAGATCGATATTTCGAAAATAAAAACAGGAGATACTGTTCGATTAGAAAATGGTGTTGTTACAATAAAGAAGTAGGGAGTCCCCAATATAATTTGTTCTAGCTTTTATCACAAGAAAAACCTG
>JAOUJL010000321.1 GCA_029883255.1 Candidatus Bathyarchaeota archaeon
CGGGGAGTCAAAATCCTTCGGATGGAAAATCAGGTCTAAAGCCGGCACGAAGAAAAGATGGTACAACCCTGTTGAGACGCCTGAAACAGTAACTGGATTCGGAATCTGGGAAGCCATACTCAAAAAAGAATAGTTGAACCTCTGAATCCCAAGCCTTTCTAAGTTCATTCCAAGTCAACAAGCTCTTACGGTCTCATGATTGGTAGTAGCGATGGTATCATCTTCTCCAAATTTCAGCAAAGAAAACGTTTCTAAACTTAATGCCACAAAAGAGAAATGGATAAAACAAAGAAGAGAATGTGGAGCTTTATTCCCCGTGTTCAGGAGGACAAAACGTTGCTGAACGTGCAAGAAGTGAGAAAAGACTTCCCCATCTTAGAAACAGGCGTAATCTACTTAGACAGCACCGCCAGCAGCCTCACCCCAGAACCCGTGCTTCACAAGATGCTGGAGTTCTACCGTCAATACAGAGCTAACGTCGAGCGAGGCGTTCATCGCTTGTCCCAAAAGGCGAGTGAAGAATACGAGCGCGCCCACTCCAAGGTTGCCAAATTCATCAACGCAAAATCTGAGTCTGAAATTGTTATGACTCGAAATACCACCGAGGGAATAAACATAATCTCAAACGGGTTAAACTGGAAGAAAGGGGACAAAATCGTCACATCACTCATTGAGCATCACTCTAATTTTATCGTTTGGCTTCGTGTCAAGAATCGGCACGATGTAGATTTGGAAATCGTTAGGCCCAGCGAACCAGCTATACAAGGGCTTCTTGACCCAGCAGACTTTGAAAAAGCAGTTGACGATAAAACAAAGCTGGTGGCAATAACCCATGTTTCAAACGTTCTGGGAACAATCGCACCTGTTAGGGAAATAACTGAAATAGCACATGAGCATGGAGCCTACGTCCTCATCGACGGAGCTCAGTCAGTTCCGCATATGAAAGTGGACGTTCAGACAATCGGGTGCGACTTTCTGACATTTAGCGGGCATAAAATGTGTGCACCAACTGGAGCTGGCGCCTTATACATCCGAGAGGACTTGATGAAGGAAGTTGAGCCTTTATGTATCGGCGGAGGAACCATATCAGAGGTGGGTGTTGATTACTACAAGCTTGAAGAAAACTCCACCCGGTTTGAGGCAGGAACCCCGGCCATTGCGGAGTCCATTGGTTTAGGAGCAGCGGTTGACTACTTGCAGAATTTAGGAATTGAAAACATTGAAAGCTATGAAAAGAAGCTCACAAAACAGATGTATGAAGAATTCATAAAACTTCCCAAGGTTGAACTATATGGTCCTGAACCCAAAAACAAAATCGCGATTACAGCATTTAACGTAGACGCCATGAACCCACACGACGTGGCTCTAGCACTCGACGTTTCAGCCAACATCATGGTTCGCTCAGGACACCAATGTGCTCTCCCCCTTATGAAAAACATCATTCATAAGCCTGGAAGCGTTCGAGCATCAGCCTACTTTTACAACACAATGGATGAAATAGATAGATTTGTATCAGCAGTAAGAGAAATAGCAGAAGCAATGGCTAAATGAGGAAACCGCACGTTCAGTTCATTTTGGAATTGTTTTCATGAGAGCTGAATCGCGGTGTCTAAGCAAGATTTGATGAAAGCAATTGTGGCCGAAGTCATTACCTGCCGTACGTGTGAGTTGTGGAGGCAGCGCCGTAACCCTGTTCCTGGAGAAGGAAATGTTGATGCGCCCGTGATATTTATAGGCGAGGCTCCCGGCTACTCGGAAGACGTGAAGGGTCGACCATTCGTTGGAGCCGCGGGCAAGCTTCTTGATGAGTTATTGTCAGAAATCGGGCTTTCACGAGGCGACATATACATTGCAAATGTTCTCAAGTGTAGGCCTCCGGAAAACCGTGATCCCTCATCAGACGAGGTTGCAGCTTGCACCCCTTTTCTGGATCGGCAAATCCAAATTATTGGACCGAAGCTCATTGTGACGCTTGGAAGACATGCAACT
>JAOUJL010000322.1 GCA_029883255.1 Candidatus Bathyarchaeota archaeon
AATTGACAACTCTAGTTACATGCTTAATGTGGCTAGACAAAAATTGAAAATGTCAAGCGCCTCCATTAGACAACGCGTAAGATTGAAGCTTGGAGATATACGAAACTTCAAACTGAAGGAGAAATTCCCCCTTGTTTACATTCCATCTGCAACATTTGAACACTGCATAACACAAGAAGATCAAAACAGATGCTTAATAAACGTGTACAACGCCTTGGAAAGAAAAGGCATATTGGCATTTGACGTATCACAACTTTCTAGTAAGAAACGAGAAAGCTCGTGGTGGATTGATCGAAGAGAACTCAGCCCTAAAGAAGAAGTCGTCAGAACAATCTTTTCAAGACGAAACCCTCAAACTAACATCGTCTCAGTGAATCTCTTTTTTGAAGTTTATCACGAGGGGAAGCTGAAAGAAAGATACTACGAATATGGCGAAGCAAGAATATTTTCCAAGAAGGAAATAGAAAAAACGTTAAAAGACGCCGATTTTAGGGTCGATAAAGTATATGGAAATTTCGACAGATCCCCGCACTCTCCAGAAAGCCAGAGGCTAATCTTTGTGGCGAGTATACCATGATGAAGTTTAACCACTGAAACTAGAAGGCGAGGTTGAAGAGAGACGCTTCGCCATCATTTGAATGCATTCGCGCGCATTCACGTTGGTATGTCCTTCTTTTCAAAGACCCACATGCCAATAATGAGAATCACAATTGCCAGCATCGTTAACAAAATGAAATCTCCTGCTTTGAAGAGATCGTCGAAGATAACAGAGAGGTAATCCCAATATTTGAAGATACTAATAGATTTCATCCACTCAAGGCTTTTGGAAAAGCCCCCAAAAGTGTACAGGAAAAATTCCGCAAAGACAAAAGCAAACGTTATGCCCATTCCAGTCCTCACTTTCTGGGAGAACACAGCAGTAAACACGCCAACCGCCGCTATGACCATGAGGAAGGGGAGGCAGCCTATCAGTGAGAGCAACACTGCGTTGGCAGAAAATTCATTGAGCGCATTGATGCTTACAAGTCCCCAGGTAAGCCCAGCAGTCTCTGCCAAGACTATGAACAGGGCGATGACACTCATAGCCGTGAACTTTTCCAAGAGATAACGTCTACGGGATATCGGTACCGACAACATCACATCCATACGTTTGTTCTCGAAATCACTTGCAATGACAGATACAGCCAGATAGGCAATAAACAACCCTGTAAGCATCCACGTCCAGCTGTAATATTCTAGGGCTACAAATCCCTTGACTTCCATCATGCTTATGTTTCTTCCACCGGTAAAGCCCGCATAGGCAGGATTCTTTAATAATTCCTGTAAAGGATCTTCGCCTTTTTCTGTTGATGCAACGCCAATTAGGACCGGATCCGATGTTTCATCCAACACAGCCATAACTGCATAATACCTTTTTTCCTCAAAATCCTTTTCAAAAGTAATGCTTGTCTCATTAACCATACATTTGAGCTTTGCAGTCACCATGCTCGAGCGATTGTCCTCCAGCACCATGTAACTGGCTGCGGCCTCCAGTGGTTCCCATGAAAGGGTGATCATGCCTCCCTCCTCATCGGGAAGCTCCAAATCCACCTTGTTTGCCCCTTCCAATTGTTCAATTAATGAATCTCGGTATGTGGGAAAAATCAGTGGCATGCCAGCCGAAAGAATTAAGACAAGTAAGCCAAAAATGATGAGCCCTTTCAACCCAGTTCTGAGTTCCATATAAACCATTCTACCGAACATCATCTATCCCCTCCCTCATCTACTTCTCCCTCTGCATAATACTTCAGGAACAATTGCTCCAGACTATAGGTTTTCAAATTCATGTTCAGTATCTGATGATTCGAGACAGCCTTGATTACGCTGTCAAGATTCTCATGTATGGTCAAAACAAGCCTGCCATTATCCCGGTGTATACTGCTTACTCCCTCAAATCTGAACTCGTCAATCTTGAAAGGATCTCTGAATTCAACCTCAA
>JAOUJL010000323.1 GCA_029883255.1 Candidatus Bathyarchaeota archaeon
ATCGTGACCGTTCTCTAATGGAAACTTGATGTAGTGCAGCGTCCCCTCACGTTCCTCATAGTCCACTTCAGCGTCTGCAATAGCTGTTTCACAGCGGGGACACCAGTTCACCGGATGCGTACCCTGATACATGAAGCCTTTATTGTATAAGATTATGAAGCTCAGTTGGGTGCGTCTCCAATAATCAGGATCCATTGTGCGATATTCCGTTGTCCAGTCAACACTGCAGCCTAGGCGTATTACTCCCTCTTTCATCATTGCAATGTACTTTTCAACCAGTTTCTCGCATAATTTTCGAAACTTGTCTGGGGGTATCTCCCTTTTCCTAATGTCATTTTCTATTTCCACCTGAACTTCTATACCCAAACCGTGGCAATCCCATCCCTGAGGAAAATAAACATTGTAGCCCATCATGCGTCTGTAGCGAGCTACTATGTCAAAGTATGTCCAGTTCAAAACGTTCCCCATGTGAAATTCGCCAGAAGGATAGGGCGGCGGAGTATCAATACTGAAGATTGGGCGCGCCTTGTCTTTCCAGTCGAAGCGGTAAACGCCCATCTCTTCCCATTTTTTCTGCCACTTCTTTTCAATTTCAATAGCGTCAAATTCCTTAGGCAGCGGCTTCATTTTGCAACATCCCAATATGCTTAGACTTTAGGAAAGATAAATATACAACTAAATAACGATTACCCTACCTAAGGTTTAGGGGAGCTGGGATTGTGACCCGGCTGAGAGGACGGCTGAAACCGCCGTCGACCCTTAGAACCTGATCCAGGTAATGCTGGCGGAGGGAAAAACATGAGCAAGAGTGTTAGTAGGTTTTCGACTAAGATAATTGCGGAAATCATAACTTTTGTTGCGCTCTCAACAGCATTAAGCTATATCAAAGTCTTCAGCTTGCCGCAAGGAGGATCTGTAACTGCAGGGTCAATGGTGCCTGTAATATGGCTCTCCTTAAGAAGAGGGTCTAAGATAGGTCTATTTGCATGTACAGTCTATGGTTTAGTTCAGCTGGCTGTGGAGCCCTTTATCTATTATCCAGCACAAGTATTGCTTGATTATCCAATAGCTTTTGGAGCTTTGGGACTGGCAGGTTTCTTCAAGAACCGCCCAATCATACGATGGCGAATTCCAATTGCAGTTGACATCCTCGTTGCGTTGCTCCTTAGCGCCTCTTCATTCATCCTCTCCTTGTATGAATTGACATTGTATGCTCTGATAGAGGCTTTGTTCTTTCTACTGCTTTTTGCTTTTGCTTTTTTACTTTTGGTATGGTTACTAACTACAAAGAGAAGACGAGAACCTAAGGAGACGGTGAGTAGAGCTGCGCCTGCGTTAATAGGCGCAGTTGTCGGCATCACAGGAAGATTCGTTGTACATTTCATTTCAGGCGTTGTGTTCTTTGGCCAGTACGCCCCAGAAGGAATGAGTCCGATTGTTTACTCCGCACTTTACAATGGCGGCTACATGGTTCCAGAACTTTTGGTCAGTGCCTACCTTATATATCTAATCGCGAAAAGTGGACTTTTGAGAATATATGAATAAGGCATCTATAAGGTGCAGTGAATTGGCAAAACTAAATAGTGGAACAGCAGCCACGCAAAACGATGTTGCGATTCAGCGAGCCACAGACCTAGACTTGAACAAAGCTCATAACATATTCTTCTTTAGATTTAATGAAGACAAATGTCAGAGGGAACTACGCATAGTAAAGATGGAAGGATGCGAACATCCTCTTGAGTGGATACCATTCAAAATAACCCGTAAGGGCATTGAATTGCTAAAAGTATGAGGTTCTGCATAGAATGGGGAAACTTTCCACTGAAAATCTAAAAAAACTGCTAAGTTGCATCAAAAAAGATTCAAGAGTAATTGTTCCACCTTTACCAGGATTCGATTCAGGCGTCCACTTAATAGACGATAAATATTTGGTTGTCTCAACAGATCCCTGCATAGGAGTACCAGAAAAATG